>WHTL01000094.1 GCA_009377735.1 Acidimicrobiia bacterium | reverse complement strand
CAAAGGGCGATACGACCAGGGGTTCGTCGCTGGCTTCGACAGCGGTGACGACAGGTGTGTGGGCTGGCTCCTCGGCGTTGAAGAATGCGAGGAGACCGCTCGTGTCGGCAATGATCACCGTTCACCGAATCCGTCGAGGAATTCGTCGGCATGCTCTGCGATTGGGTCGCCCCTGAAGATACCGGGACGTGGGCGGGGCCTGCGCACCGCGTCACCGATCGCTCGCCGGATGACCTCAGCTTCCGACTCCCCACGTCGGGCGGCCTCTTGTTCGACTGCCTTTTTCAATTCGTCTGGGAGGTATATGGTTGTCCTGCGAGTCATGACATATATGGTACCACCGGTGGCGATCTGGGCGAACGGCTCCTGAGCCTCCGAAGCCGCGTCGTATTGGAACCGTTGACCCGTGACCGACCAGGCAGCGGTCGTACGAGGGAAGAACGGGGTTATCTTGATATCGCCTCCGGCGGATCCGACGATAGCCATCCGAAGGGGCCAGTTCCTAGGGAGCCTTAACGGGCACGGCGACTGCCGATGGGTGCAGCCGCTGGCCCATTCAGAGTGACGGGTTAGCCACCGACCGGGGGTCCCGTTGAGGCCCGAATCACGAGTTCATGCGCGGTACGACGGCGTCGTCGACGAGCGGCCGGGGGACGCAGTGTCATCTCGAGAGCGAGGACTCCCAACTCCTGGAGGGGAGTCTTATCGTCGTCAGGGCTGGATTGGTGTCTGCTGCCCCCGGAGTGTCGTTGAATCCCATGACGGAAATCTCGTCGGGGACAACGATCCCGCGTTCCCTGAACCTGGCGAGGACCCCGGTTGCCATGGCGTCGTTGAGGGCGATAACAGCGGACACCGACGGATGAGTCTCGAGCAGCTTGTTGGCGGCAACTGCACCACCATCTCGGGTGAAGTCGCCATGGACCAGATAGAGATCGTCGAGGCTCATCCCGTGGCCGTCGAGAGCGGAGGCGATACCGGCGAGGCGATCTTCAACCGTGGTTAGTGTTGAGGGCCCAGCAACGATCGCAATGTCGCGGTGGCCCAAATCGAGCAGATGATTTGCCGCAGTGGCGCCTCCTGCAACATTGTCGGGAATCACTGTGTCGACATCCATATGGTGGCGTCCGACCAGGACCACACGGCCCCCCGAGGCTCCAAACGTTCGGAGTTCGTTGGCGGTCTCCTCCTCCGAATCTGCGTCGACGTAACCCGAGCCCGCTAGCACCAGCGCCTCGACGCGGTTAGCGCGAAGGGAGCGGATGTGGGAGAGTTCCCGGTCGGGTTCTCGCCGCGAGTGGCTGATGAGCACGAGAATGCCATTGCGTTCTGCGACCTCGACAACCCCACGAGCGATTTCGGAAAAGTAAGGATCTCCAACGTCGTGGATGATGAGCCCGGCCATTCTTGTCGCCGCGCCTGCCAAGGCCCTGGCGTGGGCGTTGGGGACATATCCCAGATCGGCCGCCGCCTGATGAACCCGGGCCGCCTTTGCCGAGGTCACCTGTGCGGTCCCACCTAGGGCTCGGGACGCTGTGGCGAGCGATACTCCGGCAACCCGTGCCACGTCGATCAGTCGAGAGTTCTTCTCCGTGCTCATCGCTCCAAGGGGCTCCCGGTTTTCCTGGTTGACAGCTCTGTCGTCTCGACTCCGGTAATTGAAAGCGCTTTCAAGAGCGTACCCGGACGGAGGAGTGCATATGAGCATGGGAACGTTTCGAGCTCGGGTGGTGCGTCGTTGGTTGCCCCTGATCGTGGTGGCTTCGCTGGTCCTCGCCGCCTGCGGCGGAGCGGACACGACGTCGACCACGGCCGCATCCCAGGAAACCGCTGGCACCTCCGCGGCGACCACCGATGCGGTGGCAGAGACAACGGCATCCACCCCGGGCACCGAGTCGGCTGCGCCCGAAACAACCGGGGGAGGCAGTGATTCTCCCGAAGGTGAGCCAATCGTGTTCGGGGGAGCCCTTCCGTTGACCGGATGGGGGAGTGACGCCGGCGAACTCAATCATCGCGGCTATCAGCTGTGGGAGAAGCAGGTCAACGAGTCGGGTGGCATTCTCGGCCGTCCCGTTGAACTACTCATCTACGACGACCAGTCTGATCCCACCACGACCGGCCGCCTCTATGAGCGTCTCATCACCCAGGACAACGTTGATGTGTTGCTGGCCCCATGGAGCGACGACATGACGATGCCGGCAACCAATGTGGCCGAGCAGCACGGAAAGCCCATGGTCACCGGTGGGGCCACCCTCACCGATATCTGGGACCGCGGATACAAGTACGTAACAGGCCTTCTCCCCTCAAGCTACGACTACGTTGGCGTGGCGGTGCGGCTCCTCGAGGGCCAGGTCGAGAGTGCCGCTGTCCTCAACGCCGATCTCACCTATACCACCGGGTTCGGGGACGCTGGTGTCGAGAACATCGAGGATCTCGGAATGACCCTGACCGGCCGTGAGGCATACGCGGACGGGACACAGAACTTCGCCCCGATCATTGCTGCCATCGCCGACGGTGAGCCCGACCTGTTGGTGGGAGGAACTGGAGGTGCCAACGACGCCATCCAGATCGTCCAGGCATCCAAGATCGCAGGATTCTCACCGGATATGTTCTACTTCACCATCGCCCCGGTCGAGCCGGAGTTCGTAGAGGTTCTCGGTGAGGACGCCGAGTATGTGCTGGGAACTACGGAGTGGGAGCCGAGCCTCGAGGGACTTCCCGGCTTCGAGGAGTTCGTGACTGGATACGAGGAGATGTTCGGGGAGGAGCCGGTCGAGGACGCTGCCACTGCGTACGGCCTGGCCACTGTCCTCCAAGAGGCCATCGAGTCGGTGGGGGAGCTAGACGACGACAAGATCAACGACGAGCTCCACACCATGGAGATCACCACGGTCTTCGGTGACTACTCCGTCGATCCCGAGACCGGGATGCAGACAGGAAAGGCGATCTACGTTCTCCAGATCCAGGACGGCGAACGACACATTGTCTGGCCGGAGGACGTTGCCACGGCCGAGTTGATTTTCCCTACCCCGGCGTGGTCGGAGCGCTGAGCAGGTCTTGAGGCCTGGAACATTCAGATTGACGAGGTGACGGTGACGAATTGAACACGGCGACGCTGGTCGTCATCCTCGTCAGTGGTCTGGCGATGGGCGCAATCTATGCCCTCATCGCCGAGGGTCTCAACCTGATCTGGGGTGTCATGAAGATAGTCAACCTCGCACATGGCGAGCTGTTGATGATCGGGGCATTCACGGCACTGTACGCAGCGCAGCTCGCCGGCTGGAACCCACTGGTGGCGATGATTCCAGCGTTTCTTCTCCTTTTCGCAGTGGGTCTCGGTCTGAACGCAACCCTTATGCGTCGCATCGTCGGAGCACCCGAACTGACATCGTTGCTCCTCACGTTCGGGCTGTCGATCCTGATCACCAACCTCGGAGTGATTGCCTTGGGCGCCGAGTTCCAGAGTGTCGACTTCCTCCAGGTCGGCGTGAGTATCGCCGGCGGGGCGGTGGCGGCCAACCAGCTCGTGGTCGCCGTCGCCGCTGTCGCCCTCTCGTTTGTCATGTACGGGGTCCTCCGCCGCACTCGTCTGGGGCGGGCGATCCGGGCTGTCGCCATTGATGGCGAGATGGCCGAACGGGTGGGTATCAACACCCGTCGCATCCACGCCATCACCTTCGGTTTGGGTGCGGCGCTCGCCGGCGTGGCCGGTGCTCTGGTCAGCTCGATCGTGCCTTTCAACCCCCTAGTCGGTCAAACCTTCATCCTCAAGGCATTTGCCGTGGTCGTTCTCGGTGGCATGGGAAACTTCATGGGTGCGCTCGTCGGGGGACTCCTCCTGGGGGTGGTTGAAGCGGCGGAGTCGTACCTGTGGAGCGTTCAACTCTCCGAGGGAGTGGCGTTCGTGATGATCATCCTCACTCTCCTCCTCCGACCCTCGGGGATCTTGGGGGGTCGCTCGTGACCGCCGACCTTCGCCGCGCCCTTTCGAGCGTCGGGACGGTGGAGTGGGTCGTCCTGGCGATTCTCGCCGGGGGGCTGATCGCGATGCCGTTCGTGGTGTCGTCCTATATCACCGCCCTGGGGATGTCCATTGCAATGTATGCGGCGTTGGCTTCGAGTTGGAACATGATCTCGGGTTATGCCGGTTACGTCTCTTTCGGCCATGTCGTCTTCTGGGGAGTGGGGGCATATGGTTGCGCCATAGCCGTGTCGAACTGGGGGCTTCCCTGGCCGATCGGCTTCCTGATGGGCGGTCTGTTCTCGATGCTCTTGGCCCTTCTCGTGGGACAGCCAATCCTCAAGCTCACCGGGGTGTACTTCGCCATCTCCACGCTTGCGATCTCCGAGGCCGTGCGAGTTCTGGTGTCGGTCTCGGGTGACCTCACCGGTGGTGGCGGCGGCATCTACCTACCGCCACTCATGGACGTAAAGACGTCGTACCTGCTCATGGTCGGGGTGGCCGGCGCCGCGGTGGCCGCCACCCACTCCTTCGACTACACCCGGTTCGGTCGTGCTCTCGTCGCTATCAGAGAGAATGAGGTGGCGGCCGAGTCACTCGGGATCGACGCCCTCCGGCACAAGATCACTGTGTTTGCCATCTCGGGGTTCTTCGCGGGACTGGCGGGGGCGGGTTACGTCCTCAACGCAACATTCATCGATCCAGGCACGGCCTTCGACATAACAGTGACACTCCGCTCCATCATCATGGCGATGATCGGAGGAATTGGGACGGTGTTGGGCCCACCGATTGGCGCCATCGCTTTCGAGATCCCCTCAGAATGGCTGTGGGCGAGGCTCCCGTTCGTGCACAAGGCAGCACTGGGGGCTCTGATCATCGCGGTGGTCCTCTTACTTCCCGATGGCCTGGTTCCGGCCTTCCGGCGTCTGCGCGCCCGGGTGACACGCTCTCGGGGTCGGGGTGCGGAGCGTGACCAAGACGAGGTGAAAGTTTGAGCGATTCCCCCGGAACTGTTCTTCTCGAGGTATCGGGTGTCACCAAGCGGTTTGGTGGAATCCTGGCCAACGACCACATCGATCTCACGATGCGGTCCGGGGAGATCGTGGGTCTCATCGGGCCAAACGGTGCAGGGAAGACCACCTTGTTCAACATGCTCGGTGGGGTGAGGCCCGAGGGCCACAAGCGCGGTGCCGACAGTGGCGTAATCGCCTTCGACGGAACCGACATCACCCATCTTCCGGCTCATACCGTCTGTCGGCTCGGTGTCGGACGTGCCTTTCAAATCGTGAAGGTCTTCGATCATATGGATGTACTCAGCAACATCGCGGTCGGCGCAATGGTGAGATACGGGAGCCTCGTCGAGGCGGAGCAGGCGGCCGAGGGGATCGTTGACCTTGTCGGGCTGGCTAGCCGTGCCCGGGTCAAAGCCGGGTCGCTCACCCTCGTCGATCGAAAGAGGGTGGAGGTGGCCCGAGCCCTGGCGACGCAGCCGAAGCTCCTTATGCTCGACGAGGTGATGGCGGGCCTGACTCCAGCGGAGGTGGGCGTGGCCGTGGAGCTGGTTCGGTCCATCAACGAAACAGGCGTGACCGTGCTGATGGTCGAGCATGTGCTCGAGGCAGTCATGGCTTTATCGGAACGGGTCGTGGTGCTCCATCAGGGGCGGGTCATCGCAGACTCCCCACCCGATGTTGTCGTTCAGGACCCCACTGTGATCGATGCCTATCTGGGACACATGAAATGACCAAGGTTCTACTTGAAGCCAAGGACCTCAAGTTGTCCTACGGCGAGGTAACCGTGGTCCGCGACTTATCGATACATGTCGGCCGGGCAGAGGTGGTCGGTCTCGTCGGGGCCAACGGAGCTGGCAAGTCCACCGTCCTCAAGGCGATAGCGGGCAAGCCCGTTGAACGAGGGAACATTCTGCTCGACGGTGCTGATATTACGACACTGCGCGGTCATCAGCGCGTGAACCGGGGGGTGGCTCTGGTTCCCGAGGGAAGGCGGCTTTTTGGTCCGTTGACGGTGCTGGACAATCTGCGACTCGGCGGCTACTTGGTCTCTGACGAGACAACTCTCAGTGAACGCCTTGAGACCGTGTTCGAGCTGTTCCCGGTGCTCTGGGAACGCCGGGAGCAGCGGGCGGACACACTGTCGGGCGGGGAACAACAGATGGCCGCCGTGGCGAGGGGCCTGATGTCGGGTCCCCGCCTCATCATGCTTGATGAGATGTCGCTCGGGGTTATGCCGTCGGTGGTCGAGGCCCTCTACGGGCTGGTCGCCCGCCTCGTTGACGACGGTGTCGCCGTGATCATCGCCGATCAGAATCTGAGTGAGCTGCTCGAGGTGGTCGACCGTGCCTACGTAATGCAGACCGGCCGAGTCGTGCTTGAGGGCACCGGGGCCGAGCTGGCGAAGAATGATGAAGTCCGCCGCGCTTATCTTGGGATCTAAGGAGGACCGTTATGCCCTACCCACCAACCAAGGCCAAGCCGTTCGAGATCAATGCAGCCACCGCTGCTGTTCTGGTCGTGGACATGCAGAACGACTTCGTCCGCGAGGGGGCACCACTCGAGGTCCCCTCAGCCCGCGACACCATCGCGGCGCATCAGCGCCTGATCGGAGACGCCCGCAAGCGGAACATCCCCACCATGTTCTCGAGGTTTCTCTCCGGTCCCGAGTACACCCTCATCTGGGAGTGGTCACCCACCAATGGCCCCGAAACCAAGTGCTGTTGGAAGGGTCACCTGAGGTACTACCCCGATATCGATCGTGAGGCCGACGGGTCCGAGATCATCGAGGAGCTTGCCCCGGAGCCCGGCGACCACATCATCGAGAAGTTCGGGTACAGCGCATTCTTCCGGACCAATACCGCCGACCTTCTCCGGGCCCTGGGACGTGACACCCTGATCGTGACCGGTACCGTCACCCAAATTTGTGTGGAGGACACTGTCCGTGGTGCTCTTCATGAGGGCGTCCGAGTCGTCGTGGCATCCGACGCCGTTTCCTCGTTCGACGACGAGCTTCAGCGGGTCTCTCTGAGGGGTATCGAGATGAAGTATGGACGTGTCCAAACCGTCGACGAGATCCTTGACGAATGGTCGACGGAGTAATCGGAGGCAGCCGTCCGGGCGGTCCCCTTTGTTCCATCTCCGTTACGACCTTTGAGATTGCGCCCGGTTCCGCTGAACTCTCCCGAACCCTCGGCCACAGCACCCCTGGCGGCGCTCCGTAGGTCGCAAGAGCCGGCCCTGGTCCACCGCGGCCCCATGGTTCGGGATCGCCTGTCCCTACAGAGGTTGGCTCCATCCCTGGCATGAAACGGCTTGTCGAGAAGTCAAGGTCGAATACCGCGTGCGTCGTGTCCTCGGCTCGGGGCCAAAGGACGAGTCATGGGAGTACAATTACCAGGATCTCACCCCGGCTTCCGGTACGGCTTGACGCCAAGTCGGGGACCATTCTTGAGATAAGCCCATCTCTGTAGGGAGAGTCGATGTCTGAACTTGTCCTGCGGTGGGGCCTGTTGAGCACGGCGAGGATCAATCGCCGGGTCATCGGTGCCATCGAGGAGACGGACCGCTCTGTCATCGCAGCGGTGGCGAGCCGGGATGGGTCCAGGGCTGCCGAGTATGCCAAGACTCATGGCATACCCCACTGGTACGGTTCGTACCAGGAGATGCTGGCCGCCCCGGACATCGACGTGGTTTACGTGTCTCTTCCCAATGCCATGCACGTGGAGTGGGGGATGAGGGCCGCCGAGGCAGGAAAGCATGTTCTCATCGAGAAACCGATCGCCTTGGATCCTCGTGACGTCGTCGGTCTCGAGGCGATCGCCAACGACAAAGGCGTCGTGATCCAGGAGGCGTCGATGATGCGATTCCATCCGCAGACGAGCCTCTTGAGGGACCTCGTCGCCTCGGGGGTGATCGGTGAGCCTCGGTGGGCCCACGGCGCGGCCTGCTTCTCGATGTCAGGGTCCGGGGACATCCGACTCGATCCCGATGGCGGCGGCTCACTCTGGGACCTCGGCACCTACCCGGTCACCCTGTTCAATGCGGTCCTCGGGCGGCGTCCGCTCGAGGTGTCGGCCTTGGCCCGCGTCGGGACGACAGGTGTGGACCTGACCTTCGCCGGGCAGATCCGTTACGAGGGTGACGTCCTTGGGAGCTTCGCCACCAGTATGGAGACATGGCCCTCCAACAATGCCGAGTTCGCCGGCTCCACCGGTGTTATCACTGTGGAGGACCCCTGGCTATTCCCGATCGGGGTAGGTGCATCGGGTCGCGTCACCATTCGAACCAGCTCTGACGCTGAGGGATCCACCTCACACCGTTCCGTCGCCGATGCAAACGCCTATGTCGAAGAGGTCACGGCCATGGAGTCGATGATCCTGGACGGCGCCAACGAGGTGTTCCCACTTCGGGAGAGCGCGACGAATATCGCCACCCTCACCGCCTTGCTCAAGTCGGCCTCATCCGGTCGGGTCGTGAGTGTTGATTGATCGATCATCTCCCTCGAGATCCGGATCCGCCACCAGGCGAACGGCTTGTTGGAGCTGCGACCATTGATCTCGCGCTCCCCCTGAAACGAGCAACCTCAATAGGCTCACCCGTAGATCGATCGCCATGGAATGATGGTGGACCGCCCTCCGTGTCGTGGCCGTACGACTTCGAAGTGGCGGTCGGCCTCGATGCAAGCTGCTTCCATCACGCGCTCCTCTGATGGCAGATCGAGGCGTAATACCGTCCGCAGATCACGTACCGTCTCGTACGCTCGTCTGCTGTGCCGCAAGGACCAAGACGACGAAGCGTCATAGAGTGGGGGCCAGCGTTACCGAGAATCGTACCGACGTAGGGAGGCACAGACATGAAGGGACCGATCGGTGAGCTCGACGAGCGGTTCAGCAGCGAAGGAGCGACACCACTTCCCTGGTCCGATGTCGTTGATGTTCTGGAACGGTCGGAGATGTTCTGGCTGACCACGGTACGTCGTGACGGGCGTCCCCACGTCACACCACTTCCAGCGTTCTGGCTGGACGATGCCTTGTACTTCTGCACTGGACCGGAGGAGCAGAAGGCCAAGAACATCGAGGTCAACCCCGAGTGCGTCCTCACCACCGGCACCAACACCTTCCTCTCGGGTCTTGACGTGGTCGTAGAGGGAACCGCGACCCGGGTCACGGACGACCACAGGTTGGAACGGCTCGCCGAACTGTGGGAGTCCGAGCTGAACTGGACGTTCGACGTTGTCGATGGGGTCTTCCGGGACAGAGGTCTCGAAATGGATGGGCAGGAACTCGAAGGCAGGGGGTCCGCACACATCTTCGCGGTGGGGCCCACCAAGATCCTCGCCTTCGCCAAGGGAGAGTCTTTTACCCAGACCCGCTTTCGATTCTGACCTACGAGCTCGACCCAGAAATATTGCCGGCTGGTTAGGATCGTCGTAGAGCCCGGAGTGACGAAACCCGAGGAGAGCAACGTGACACGGAGGATGATGGCCGTTCTGACCGCGACGGCCCTGATTGTGATGCTGGCGTCGACCACCACTATGGCGGTAGGGGCCGCAGAGCCCGAAGACCTTCTGATCAGCGAGATACAGGGTCCTGGTGATGTGAGCCCCCACGAGGGGAAACTGGTTCGCATTGAGGGGGTGGTCGTGGGCGACTTCCAGGGCAACGACTTCGCCGGGGATCAGCTGGACGGCTTCTTCGTCCAGGAGGAACCCGCCGATTGGGACGACGACGACGCCACCTCCGAGGGCATTTTCGTGTTCGCCCCCAGCGCCCCGGACGTGGAGGTTGGTGATCTGGTGTCTGTGACCGGTGAGGTTGATGAGTTCTTTGGCAAGACCGAGATCACCGATTCCGATGTGACCGTGCTTGGTTTCGACCCGTCGGAGGTGGTGAGTGCTCCGGCGTTACTGCCTGTGGATGAGCAGGGCGATTTCGAGCGGTTGGAGGGGATGCAGGTCACCTTCGAACAGGACCTGGTCATTTCCGAGTTCTTCAACTACGACCGGTTTGGTGAGATCGTGGTTACCACCGAGCGTCAGTATCAGGGCACCCATGTCGCCCTGCCGGGTGACGCCGCCAACGATGTCACTGCCGCCAACCAGCTGGCGAGGATCACCCTCGACGACGGGCGCTCCAGCCAGAATCCCGACCCGGCAATCCATCCCGACGGCGACGAGTTCACCCTGGACAACACCTTCCGGGGTGGTGACATCCTCCAAGACGTGACTGGGGTGATGGACTGGGACTTTGGACTGTACCGGATCCAGCCCACCCAGGGTGCCGCTCACGTGGAGCCAATCCGCGCCCAACTGCCCCGGATCCCATACCCGGTGAGCTGCGAGTGGCCACTTTCAACGTGCTCAACTTTTTCACCCATCTCGACGACGGTGTCAATGACATTTGTGGTCCCACCGCTGATCTGGAATGTCGTGGGGCCGACACACCCGAGGAGTTGCAGCGTCAGCTCGACAAGCTGGTGGCGGGGATCGTGGCGTTGGACGCCGATGTCGTCGCCGTCCAAGAGATCGAGAACGACATCCATCCCGCTGAAGTGGACGGCAACCGGGCCCACGACCCCATCCTCACCCTGGTCGAGGCGCTCAACCAGGTCGACCCCGAGGCCGCCTGGGCGTGGGCCGGGGAGACCAATCATTACAACGACTACCCGGTGCGCAACGAGATCATCTACCGGACCGGTGCGGTGGAGCCGGTTGGCGCTCCGGTGGCGCTCCAACACCCAGCCTTCGACTCGAGTCGTCCCGAGAACCCCGAACCCGTGGGTCGTCCCCCACTCGCCCAGACCTTCCGTCCCATGGTCGACCGGGGAAGCCGCCAACCCTTCACGGTGGTGGCCAACCATTTCAAGTCGAAGGGTTCCTCCTGTGCCAGCATCGGGGATCCCGACACCGGTGACGGTCAGGCCAACTGCAACCTGACCCGGGTGGCGCAGGCAGAGGCTCTGCTCGATTTCGTCGCCGAGCTGGAGCAGGACTCGAGCGGGGTGTTGGTGGTGGGTGACCTGAACAGCTATCGCCTGGAGGACCCGATCCGCACCCTTGAGGATGGCGAGTTGACCAATCTGGTGGAGCTGTTCGAGGGATCTGAGGCGTACAGCTTCGTGTTCGATGGCCAACTCGGGTATCTCGACACCGCCCTGTCGACCCGGTCCATGTTGAACTGGGTGGAGGGTTTGACCGTGTTCCACATCAACGCCGACGAGCCCGACATCCTCGACTATGACATGTCGTTTAAAATGGACGCCCAGGACGCCCTTTACGAGCCGGAGGCATACCGGTCCTCCGACCACGACCCGATCATCATCGGGCTCGAGTTCGGGGGCTGACCGGCCATCAACAGGCGAGACCCCCGCGAGCAGCCCATCGACCCCTGGGCTCCGCCATGATGATTGCTGAGTAGCCATAACGCCCGTCGGGGTCGTTGCTGCACTCCCCTCCCTCATCGACCCAACCATGTCGGCGCCGGTCGACTGATCCTCCCGTGGGTGTGCCGACTGGCGCGTTGAATCTAGGTTTTGGTGTCGTCGAGTGCCACTCAGATTGCCGCATACCTGGCGGCAGAGGGTCGGGTACATCGTCGCTGGTGGCCACCCAGGTGCACGGCTACACCTCCGCCACCGCCTGGGGTGCGGGGATCCTTGCCCTCGCTGGCGCGGTCACCGTCATGATTGTCAACAGGGTGATAGCCACCAGATGAGCGTTAATGACCAGGACCTCGAGGGCACGGAGCATCTCGTCGAGCTTGTCCACTTGGGTCTGGGTCGGCAAAGGGTCGATATGTGTCGTCCGTTCCGTGGTCCCAGCGGTTGAAGAGTCTCATGACAGACTGCCATCCGGTTCACTTAGCGCAGGAGCGACCAGCAGGAATAGTCCAACACTCGCCACTGCGGTGGAGCCGATCAATGGAGTTGCCACGCTGATCACTAACGCAATAGCTGATGGCGCGATGGTGCGGCGATTTGGTTTACGGCACCTCTCACCAGGTCCTCGAGCAGACGCGTCGGTTCGAGGATGTTGGCGTAGACCATGTGGTATTTGACACCCGCCTCAGCTTCGACAGGGTGGTTCGACAGTATCGATCTGCTCGGCAAGGAAGTGCTGCCCGCGCTCCGCCCGTAAACGGGCAGCAGGCTCGGTCCGTGGGCGGCGGCTCAACTGACTGTCGCTGAGGTATTCCCGGATCGTCTCTTGTCGGGGAGGCGAGCAGGGGCGACGCCGCACGAAACACCCCGTTACCCAACGCTGCCGGCGCGAGGGCGAACAACGCCGTAGTGACCGTAGCCACGGGCTGCCGCGTCACGAAAAGGCGAATCCCGTGGATCGACTGTCACGGAATGATGGTGAACCGGCCTCCGTGTCGTGGCCGTACGACTTCGAAGTGGCGGCGGTCCAGGGTGAGCAGCCGTCGGGTGCCGAATCGGTCGGCGAGCACCACCAGCGAGGCATCCGCCACGCCGAT
>WHTL01000029.1 GCA_009377735.1 Acidimicrobiia bacterium | reverse complement strand
CGCTCCCCGTCGGGAGGATATCGACAAGCCGTCACCAGGTCGTCGATCTGTTGGCGGCGGCGGGTGGTTGAGAGTTGGATCCCCACAGCACCCGCTTCGAGCAAGCGATTAACTTGACCTCGGTCGACATCTGGGACTCGGACAACGGTGGGGAGACCAATGTCGTACCCATGACGAACCAGAAGCCGCGCCTCCCTCTCACTCAACTGTGAATGCTCGAGGTCGATGACAGCCAGGTCGTAGCCAGTGATCTTGACAAGGTCGACGACCTCGATGCTGGGCACCTTCAAGAACGTCCCAATAACCGAGCCGTCTAGGAGTTGCCGACGCAGGTTGCTGGGTAGCGGAGCCTCAATCATCAATTCCGAGGAGGCGAGCGGGGTTGTCGTGGGTCATCATGCGGACCTGCTTCTCGTCGAAACCAGAGTCAAGCAGTTGCCCACAAATCTTGCGATAGGAGTCGACTGGAAGGGGGTTCCCCACCTGGCCGAGATCGGAACCGAGTGAGGTGTTCTCAGGGCCGACGAGTTCGATCCGATCCACAAGGCTTCCCACATCCCAGTGATAGAAACTCGACTCCTCGTCATACATACAGAGTGAGTGCTCAATCACCGCACCGAGTTCGACGAACCGTTGAACCTGTTTCGTATCCGCCTCCACGACGAAGTCGGGATGGTTAATCAGTAGTCGTTTCAATCCGGCCGTCTTGGCCGCTTCCATCAGAGCAGTGATCCGCTCAGGATCCATGTGACCACCTGCCAGCACGGCGTCGGCTTCCTTGATCTGATTGATGATCGAATGCACCTCAGGACGCAGATCACCATCCTCACCAAATATGTCGAGGGCATCGGTTGCCATGAGTTCGACAGACGACTTTGGAAACTTGAGGTTTGGGTGTGCGGCGTGGTGTTCGATGTGACGCCCTGAGGAGATAGTGGGGAACCACACGATCCGACCACCAAGCTTCAGGGATAGATCAACAGCGTGAGGATTGATCCCACCGACTTGGTTGTTCAGAGCAATGCCTCCAAACACGTCGGCTGTCATGCCCTCGAGTCGAGGTGCCATCGCCAGGAGGTCCATCACCGTGTTGTGATGGTGGGACTTCACAACGATGGCGCGCATACCGGCGTCTTGTGCCTGTCGAAGGGCTTCGACATGATCGATGCGCCGTGGGAAAGGAGACGGACCGGAATGACAGTGGAGATCGATGGTTCCGGCCAGTACACGATCAATCGCCGTCATAGATGGCTCCTAACTCAGCGTCGCAAAAGGGCTTGACGTCCCGAGGAACTGCATCCTAGCATGCGACACATTCATGTCATATTCTGAGACGGTGTCTAAACTCTCCCATAGTGACGAGAGCGTCGATTCGGGCTGGCGCCTCGCCGTGGACATCGGTGGCACCTTCACCGATGTCGTCCTTCTCGACGACACGACAGGTGCCGTCGTGGTGGCCAAGACTCTCACCACCCCCAATGAGCCACTCGAAGGAGTGCGAGAGGGTTGCCGAAAGGTCTGGGACCGAGCTGGCATCGCCCCATCCGCGGTCGTTGGGGCGGTGGTCCACGCCACAACCCTTGTGACCAACGCCCTAATCGAGGACAAGGGCGCCCGTTCGGCACTGGTAACCACCGAGGGGTTTGGTGACACGCTGCTCATCCGGAACGAGCACAGATACGACATGTATGACCTTCAGATCGAGCTCCCTGAACCTCCCATCCCCTCGGAGCGCACGTTCGAGCTGTCGGAACGAACCCTGTCAGACGGGACCGTGCTCACCACTCCCACACCGGACGACATCGGGCGGGTTGTCGAGGAGCTTCGGACTGCGGAGGTCGAGGCGGTCGCCGTCTGTCTCCTTCATTCCTATGCAAACCCGGCGAACGAGCGGCTCCTTGCCGATGCAATCCATGAAGGTCTTGGCATTCCGGTCTGTGTGTCCTCGGAGATTGCTCCCCAGATCAGGGAGTACCCCCGCATGACCACCACCGCGTGCAACGCCGTCACCATGCCGCTGGTTGCCGACTATCTCGGCGAGCTCAAAAGCTGGCTCTTCTCCCAGGATGTTGGTTCGACTCTCTTCATAATGATGTCGAACGGTGGTGTCGTCTCCGCCGATGCCAGCATCCGAACCCCGGTCCGGATGATCGAGTCGGGACCGGCCGCCGGTGCCCTTGCTACGTCGTGGTATGCCCAGCAACTCGACGAACCCCGCATCCTGTCGTTCGACATGGGGGGCACCACCGCAAAGGCATGTCTGATTGACGACTTCGAGCCCACCATCTCGCCAGACTTCGAAGTTTCCCGCATGTACCGATTCAAGAAGGGATCGGGTCATCCATTGACGATGCCGTCTGTGGACCTGGTCGAGATCGGTGCCGGAGGTGGGAGCATCGCCCATGTCGACAATCTTGGGCTTCTCAAGGTCGGACCGGAGTCGACAGGGGCGGACCCGGGGCCGGCATGCTACGCCGCCGGTGGAACGGAACCGACGGTCACCGACGCGGACCTGGCTCTCGGCTATCTCGATTCCCATTACTTCCTCGGAGGCGAGATGACGCTCGATGTTGAGGCGGCCGAGACAGCGCTCGACAACCTGGGTAGTCAACTCGGGTTGTCCGCCCTCGATGCTGCCGCTGGGATCCATGAGGTGGTCAACCAGAACATGGCCGCTGCCGCCCGCATGCACGGAGTCGAGAGGGGGGCAGACCTCCGTGGCGTCCCGCTGGTCGCATTCGGTGGCGCCGGGCCGGTTCACGCCTGTGGGGTAGCCGAACTTCTTGATGCCGACCGGGTGGTGTTCCCGGTCGACGCCAGTGTCCTTTCCGCGTTCGGCACCCTCGTGACCCCTGTCAGGGTGGACCTCGCTCGGAGCCGGGTGGCACGACTTGACTCCGTGACAGACGAAGAACGGGAAAGCCTGCTTGACGAGATGCGCCAGGAGGCCACCGAGATTCTCGGACAGGCCGGGGTGGATGCCAACGCCATAACCTTCCGCTATGGGATCGACGCCAGGTACCAGGGGCAGGGCAACGAGATCACCATCTGGGTTGGTGAGGGGGAGAGGTGGCCCCTCAGCTACGAGGCGACCAACCGCACCTTCGCCAAGGAGTACGAGGCGGTGTACGGGCTTTCGATTCCCGATGTCCCGGTCGAGGTGGTCACGTGGAGGCTTTCCGCTGCCGCCCCGACACCAACGGTCGAGCTCGGTGCGAGCCACAAAGGCGCTGCGTCTGCACAACCCAAGAGCAAACGTTCCGTGGTGTTCGAGCGAGGGGAAGCCGCAATTGACGTTCCGGTATTCGAGAGGGACCAGCTGGAACCCGGTGTCTCGATGACCGGTCCGCGTCTTATCGAGGAACCCGAGACGACGATCGTTCTTCGCCCTGGCTGGTCGGCTAAGGCGCTCGGTGACGGGACAATTGTTGCCCAGCGAGAGAGGACCTGACATGGACGCGGTAGAACTCGAGGTCCTCTGGGCGAGTCTGGTCAGCACCGTGAACGAACAGGCCACCGCTCTACAACGGTCGGCTTTCAGCCCTGTGGTGCGTGAAGCCGGAGACCTCGCCAACGCCTTGTTCGACCGGCGCGGGCGGATGATCGCCCAGGCCGTGACGGGAACGCCGGGCCATATCAATTCCATGGCTGTCGCCGCCCATCATCTCCTTGCCGAGTACCCCCCCGACGAACTCGCCCCCGGTGACGTCCTGATTACCAACGATCCCTACTTGACTGCAGGGCAATTACTCGATGTGACCGTCCTCTCCCCGGTCTTTCGAACCGAGCGAGTTATCGGGTTCTTCGGTTCGACCATCCATCACACCGATGTCGGTGGTTACGGTGTCGGCGCCGGTGCCCGTGACGTCTTCGAGGAAGGCATCTGGATCCCCATCACCAAGTTGATGAGTCGGGGCAAACGAAACCCGGATGTTTGGAAATTCATCCTCTCCAACGTTCGCCAACCGGAACACATGGCGGGTGACCTCCACGCCCAGGTAGCGTCTGCCGAGGTCGGTGCGACCCGTCTCAACGCGCTGTGTGACGCCCATGGTCTCGATGACATCGAGTCATTAGCTGACGAGATCGTCGAACGCTCTGAACGAGCAATGAGGGAGAGCATTAGGGCACTTCCAGAAGGCACTTACAGTGCTTCATCGACCCTGGATCTCGCCGACGGTTCCGAGATCGAGATCGCGGTGGCGCTCACCCCCGATCCCACCACAGGCGACCTATTGGTGGACTACGAAGGGTCATCACCTGCCAGTCCTTACGGCATCAACGTGGTGAAAAACTACACGCACGCCTACACCACATTTGCCATCCGCAGCGTGCTCAACCCCGAGATACCCAACAACGCGGGGAGCCTGGCTCCGATCCAGGTCGAGGTGCCCAAGGGCTCGATCGTCAACGCCAAGCCACCCGTCCCCACCACTGCCCGTCACGTGGTGGGAATGTTTGTGCCGATGCCAGTCCTTAAGGCTCTCGGTCAGATCGTTCCCGAAAAGGTGATGGCTGAAGGAGCAGCGGCCGTTTGGACCATGCAGGTCAGTGGCACCCGCGACGACGGCAAGCCGTTTATCACTTCGATGTTCAACTATGCGGGGGGTGTCGGTGCGAGAGCCACCAAACCGGGTCTTTCGGCCACCGCGTACCCGACAGGGGTTGCGGCCGTCCCCGTCGAGGTCGTCGAGTCGACCGCACCCATCCGATTCATCCGAAAGCAACTGCGCTCAGGATCGGGTGGTCCAGGACGGCACGGTGGTGGCCTCGGTCAGGTTGTCGAGTTCACGGTGGACACCGACCGTCCTTGGTCACTGAACGCCATCACCAGTCGACTCCAGAATCCTCCGGAGGGGATTTTCGGGGGTGGTGACGGCACAGAGGGATCCTTCGAGGTCAACGGGAAGAAGGTCACGACGCAGCGGCGGATCGAACTCGCTGGGGGCGACCTGGTGCGTCTCGAGCTTCCCGGTGGCGGGGGGTACGGAGCCCCCGATGCCTAGCGGTTCATACCCAACACTCGCCTCCCGCTGGTTCGAGGCGGTGGCTGCCGTTCCCAGCCGACCCTTCCTGGTGTGGGAAGGACCCGATGGCTCCACGAATGAGTGGAATTACCGCGACTTCGACGCCTTGATCGGCCGGGTAGCGGCGGGTCTCGCTCAACACGGCGTGAAACCCGGAGACGGCGTCCACCTCGCTCTCGCCAACTCCCCAGCATTCGTCGCAATCTGGCTGGCCTGTGCTACCCGACTCGGAGCGTGGATGGTCCCTTCCGATCCCCGAGCCACCTCCCGGGAGCTGGGTGAGCACATCGATCAGACTCATCCTCGGGTCGGCATCTGTTCCGACCAGCGAGCAGCCTCCTACCACGACGCAGCCACATCGGGATTGGACGTGATCGAAGTCTCGGAGGAAGACATCGATGTCGAGCCACTGCTCGGGCAACTTCAGTCAACGCTGCCAGTTACACCCGATCCGTTGGACCGCGCTGCTGTGATGTTCACGTCAGGTACCACATCGGCACCCAAGGGTGTCGTCGTCACCCAAGCCAACTACGCCTTCGCGGGGGACGTTATGGCGGCCGCTGCTGCACTCACGCAGGAGGATCGCCAGCTGGTGGTGCTTCCATTGTTCCACGCCAACGCCCAGTACTACTCGTTCGCCTCGGCCATATCTGCAGGGGCGAGCGTCGCCCTCATGTCCAGGTTCTCAGCCAGTCGGTTCCTCGATCAGGTCGACCGGCATTCCGCCACCCACGCCAGCCTGTTTGCGGCACCCCTGCGCATGATCCTGGCAAGCGCCCCGTCCCCACTCCCCCACGACAGCGCCCTCAGACATGTTTGGTACGCCCAGAACGTCACAGACGACCAGTACGAGGAGCTCGTTCGGCTCTTCGGATGTCGGCCCCGCCAGCTTTATGGGATGACAGAAACGATCCCCGCGGTGCTGACAAACCGGCCCCTCGATCCCCTCCCCAACGCCATGGGCGAAGTCACGCTCGGTTGTGAGGTTGACCTTCATCCATCGGAGCGCACGGGTGCGGTTCCCGCCGGGGCGGAAGGCGAAATCGTCGTCAGGGGCATCCCCGGTATCACCCTCTTCGCCGAGTATCTCGATGCGCCGGAACTGACCACGGCCGCATACCACGAAGACTGGTTTCACACCGGGGACCGGGCATGGCGCGACGACCAGGGGCTGTTCCATTTCGCCGGCAGGGATAGTGACATCCTCAAGGTGTCAGGTGAGAACGTTTCGGTGGTGGAGATCGAAGAAGTCCTCGCCACCCACGGTTCTGTGTTAGAGGCAGCCGTGGTCGGAAAGCAGGATCCCGTCCGTGACGAGGTCCCCGTCGCCTATGTGGTGCAAGCCCCGAACGCTCCCGCAGTTGACTTAGACGAGCTCGCCGTCTTCTGCGAGAACCGGCTCTCCCCCTCCAAGCGACCTCACCACATCACCCTCGTCGATGAACTTCCCCGCACCTCGGTGGGAAAGATCCGCAAGTTCATGTTCGAACAACAAGACCAAGGAGCAGCCACATGACAAAACGCCGTCCAGTGTGCGTCCGATGGGACGACCTCGATCAAGAAACGGTCCGACAAGGTGTTACGCGGAGCGGATTCGGTAACGAGCATGCGCTCATCGTTCGCAACGTCCTCGAACCAGGGATGGAACAGAACCCCCACGTTCACGAATTCGATCAGATCGCCCTCATCGTCGAAGGCGAGGCTCGGATGCACGTCGACGGGGAGGTGTACGACATGCCAGCTGGCTCCATCATGCTGATCCCGGCAGGCGCTACTCACAACGCCGAGCCCGTCGGGGACAAGACAGTCGTCAATCTCGACGTCTTCTCACCGCCACGGGAGGATTTCGACCACCTCACCCAGTGGATGCCGACCGACTAGGAGTGATCCAGCACCATGGCGGAGTCGACACCACGGAACGGGGCAGCGATCCCAAAACCTGATGGCGAGCCGCGTGATGCAAACGTGCCGATCTCGGTCCTTCGGGAGCAGGTAGAACCCGTCGGATATTGGACTGTCGGCTTCCTCGTCCCATTTGCCGTTCTGGTGGGTTTGATCGTCTGGGCCGGAGCTTCGTTCTCCGACTATGGACTCACCGTCATGGCCCAGATCGGAATCTTCGCCATCGTGATCCTGGGCCTCAACGTCCTCGTCGGCTTCGCCGGTCAGATCTCCTTTGGTCACAACGCCTTTCTCGGACTGGGTGGTTACATGTCGGCCTTGGCCACCACCCAATGGGGGCTTCCTCCGATCCTCGGTCTGGTTATTGGAGTGGCAGTGTCGATCCTGATCGGAATGATCGTGGGGTATCCAACCCTGCGGCTCCGAGGGCACTATCTCGCTCTCGCCACGTTCGCCCTCGGTCTCGGGTTCTACAACTTTGCGATTAGCTCCCCCGCCTTCAACGGATTCATGGGAATCGCCGCAATCCCTCCGTTCAGCCTTGGACCTTGGTCCTTCGAAACCCTCGCAGAAAAGCACTATCTGGTGTGGGTGGTGACGCTCCTGGCCGTCTTAGTCACATGGCGGCTTCGCCAGATGCGCTTCGGTCGAGCCCTCCGCTCGGTGGCTGTGGATGAAGCGACCGCCCAGTCCGTTGGCGTGAACGTGCAGCGATACAAGGTCGTCGCTTTCGTCACCTCAGGGATCTTCGCCTCGGTGGCAGGTTCCCTATATGCCCATACCGTGTCGTTCGTGAGTCCGGATACGTTTGGGTTCTCCACCATCTTGCTGCTCTTCGTGATGCTGTTCGTTGGTGGTCTGGGGACTCTGTGGGGAAGTCTTCTCGGTGCCGCGGCAGGTATCGCCCTACCGGACATGCTCCGCGCCTTCGAAGGCTGGAATCCGAGCATCTTCGCTCTCATCCTGCTCGTCGTGCTCATCGTGAGACCAATGGGTCTGCTGGCTCCTCTCCGCAGCAACACCGTGCGGCGATTGCTGAAGCCGATCGCGTTGGGCCCAAAGACGGAAGGAACCACGAATGGCTGATCCCTTGCTTGAGTTGCGGTCGATCAGCCAGACTTTTGGGGGTCTACGCGCTCTCGACAACGTCGAGCTCTCGGTCCCAACAAGGGCAACTGCGGGACTGATAGGACCGAACGGGGCCGGAAAGACAACTCTCTTCAACGTAGTGACCGGTTTTCTCTCCCCGGATCAAGGATCGGTCTTTTTCTCCGGCGAGGAGCTATCGGGTAGACCACCTCACGAGATCGCCCAACTTGGACTGGTGAGGACCTTCCAGAGGGCGCGCCCTCTAACAGACCTGACCGTGCTGGAGAACGCCATGGCGGGGGCGTTCCGTCATGGCACAAGCGGGCCCTTTTCGACCATCTTTGGGCTCCGTTCGGCACGACGGGAAGAGGCTGCCATCAGACACAAAGCGAATGAGCTTCTCGATCGGGTTGGTCTGAACATGCTCCCCGATGAAGCACGACCGGACGAGTTGACCGCTGGCCAGTTGCGCCTGCTTGAGATCGCTCGGGTGTTGGCGACCGAACCGGAGATGGTCCTTCTTGATGAGCCGGCCGCAGGACTCAGCCGGTCCGAGACATCAGCCCTTGCGGACGTAATCCAATCTCTGCCCGACCAGGGCATCACCTGCCTGTTGGTGGAACACGACGTCGAACTCGTCTTTCAGGTTTGTGAAGAGGTGACGGTGCTCGACTTCGGAAAGGTCATCGCCCGAGGGTCACCAAGTGCAGTACGTGGTGATCCCGCAGTTCTTAACTCGTACTTGGGGAAGGGCGACAACGGGGATGACGCCGATGGTTGACCTCCTCACCATCGGGATCAGCCTCGGGTGCATCTATGCGCTCGTTGCCATCGGCTTCACTCTCATCTACGCCACAACTGGAGTGGTCAATTTCGCCCAGGGAGCCTTCGTGATGGTCGGTGGCATCGCGGCATCGGTGGCGACCATGGATTGGGGTTGGCCTCTGATCCCGTCGTTGCTGGCGGGTGTCGCCGTCGCCATCGTCACCGGTCTGGTACTGGCGGCCGCCGTTGTAATACCTCTCTGGAAGCGGGGAGCGACCGAGTTCGTGACCGTACTCGGGACTCTCATGTTTCTGGTTCTTTCCGAGAATGTGGCCCTCAACCTGGTGGGGTCAGGCCCCCGGAGCCTTCCGGAACTGAGCCCCGATCTTGCCTTCGCTGTCGGCAACCGAACGATTCCCAGCCAGACCCTGTGGGTGGTAGGAGCCGCGGTTCTCCTGGCCGGACTCCTGACTTTTTTCCTGAAGAGGACGCGAGTGGGAATGGCAATGCGAGCGGCGTCGATCGATCAGACGACGAGCCGACTTCTCGGTATCTCCCCGTATCGGATCGCCCTAGTCGCTTTTGCGCTGAGTGCCCTGATCGGCGGCATCGCAGGGGTGCTGATTACACCGCTCCAGTTCACCGCCTACAACATCGCCTCCGCCTACAGCGTTAAAGGGTTTCTCGCGGCCATCGTGGGTGGACTCGGCGACGTGAAGGGTGCTGTTGTCGGTGGGATCCTCGTCGGGGTGTTCGAGGCGGTTGTAAGCATCTATATCTCCTCGTACTACCTCAACGTGTTCGTAATGGGGGCCCTCGTCCTGATCCTCCTGGTTCGGCCACGAGGACTCTTTGGTGTTCCGAGCGTGGCATGACAAACCCAGACGCGAGACAAAGGAGACAAGATGAAGACTTATAGTCGAAACAGATCGAGGAGGACCTATGGAGTCCTCCTGTTGGTTCTCGCCCTCTTCATCGCCGCTTGTGGCGGCAACGGTGGAGGCGATGACCAGGCAGCCGAGGGTGACACCCAGGCACCGGAGACAACGGAAGCACCGCAGACCACAGAAGCCGAGCCCACCGACGCCCCCGAGTCCACTAGCGGAGAGACGGAGGGCCCTACCACCACCGGGGCCGAGTCCACCGAGGGCGCGTCCGCCGAGAGCGAGCCGGTCGTCCTGGGAGGCGCTGTTGACCAAACGGCTTACCTGGTCGACTTCGATGGACCGGTGATAACAGGGGTGGAACTCGCCGTTCAGGCGATCAATGATGAGGGTGGTGTGCTGGAGGGGAGGCCACTCGAGGTCTCGTTCCAGGACATGCAGGCCGACCCCCAACAGGGAGTCAGAGTGGTGCAACGCTTCATCACCGAAGAGAACGTGACTGCGTTGGTCCACGGGTTCACATCGGCATCAACCCGCGCCGTTCAACCGATCCTCAGTCAGAATGAGGTGCCCATGATCGCAGCGTCCGTACTCCCCGAGGACGAGGCATTCGTGTTCACCACCATCCCACCTGCTGTGTTCGAGACGGGAGCCCGTGTGCAATACCTCGCCGATCAGGGGATATCGAACGTAGGGGTGATGCACGATGGAACACCTTATAACGAGCTCCAGCTCGAGGTTCTCACCGAAGGCGCCGGCGAAGCGGGTCTTACCATCGTCGGGACCGAACAGCACGCCAGTGATGCCGTTGACCTGAGGCCCCAGGTGACAGCTCTCCTCCAAGCTGGCGCCGAGGCGGTGGTGAAGCTCTCAGCCGGACCCACGAACATCGTCGCTGCCCAAGCGATGTCGCAGTCGAACACCGATGCTCCTCTGATTATCGGTATCGATACCCTGCAGACACACCAGCAGGCCGCCGCGGCCTATGAGAACTACCTGACGGTGGGTTCGGGTCCCCAGGTGTTCGAGGCACTGTCCGACGATCAGAAGAGCGATTCTCTCATCGAGTTCATGGAGCTCTATGAGGAGAGCGGTCAGACCGATGTCGACCCCACCTACATGGGTCGTGGATGGGACGCCACCCGGATCCTCGCCCAGGCCATAGACGCAGCCGGGTCAACCGAGGGGCAGGCTATCGCAACAGCCCTGGAGGAACTCGAACCATTCGAAGGTGCGAGCGGCACTTATGACTTCACCGCCGAGTCACATTACGCCTTCGATGAGAACCCGTTCCATGTGGTGCGGTTCACGGACGACGGATCGGTGGAAATCGTGTTCACACCGGAAAGCTAAGCAGGATGACGGACCGCCCCCTTCTCCAGGTCGAGTCGCTCATAGTGAGCTACGGCGCTTCAGTTGCCGTGAACGAGGTGTCGCTAGAGGCGACGGAGAACGAGATCATTGGGGTGTTCGGCCCGAACGGGGCGGGTAAGTCATCGCTGCTGAAGGGAATAGTCGGCCTGGTCCGTCCGAACTCGGGTCACGTCAACCTCGATGGGAACGACGTGACCCGAAAGGACGCCGAGACACACGCCAAGCAAGGCCTGGCCCTAGTCCCCGAGGGACGGAGCATTTTTGGTCCGTTATCCGTTGAGGAGAACCTCTGTCTCGGGGCGTACCCGTCTGGCAGGGCAGGACGAGAGGAGATGGACGAGCGGCTTAACGACGCCTTCGAACTATTCCCGGTACTCAAGGATCGTTACCAACAACAAGCGGGAACATTGAGCGGTGGTGAAGCGGCAATGCTCGCCGTAGCTCGAGGACTTATGAGCCGTCCCCGTGTACTGCTACTCGACGAACCGTCTCTCGGACTGGCTCCAACAATCACGGCCCGACTCTTCGAACGACTGGGGTCACTGAAGGAAACCGGCGTGACGACCGTCATCGTGGAGCAGAAGGCGGCTGAACTCATGGACCTGGTGGATCACAGCCTGGTCCTTCGCCGGGGACAGGAGGAGCACTGGGGCCCCGGTGCGATCGACCTATCCCAGCTCGACGAAATGTACTTCGGGGCGGACGCGTAACGGAGACGATAGCCACTGCCTCCTACAAGAGCCAGCAATTTCGCCTCATGCGACCACCGATCTGGATTGGGCGTCGAGCCACTCGATATAGGATCGAGATATTTCGGCACACACACGCAAGGAATCTTCCTCGAGCCGCACCTGACCATCAATAAGCCTTACGTTGATCTGCCGCAGCCGTTGGTAGATGTCGGTCTTACGTCGCTGTTTCCTCGTCAGTTCTCCAAGGCCATGAGCGATAGCATTCCTTACCACCAGTACACCTCCCTCAAGATCCTTCCAGCGAGGGCTCCTCGGCAAGAGAATGCCATGGATATGTTGAAATGCCTCGCGTCGGTTTCTCCAACTTAGAGAACTAGCCACCAGGTGTTCGTCGAGCGCGCGGGTGACAACCTCAGACGACGCCGATGCTGCGGACTCAACCAAAGATTGATACACACTATCGGTGAACGCTTCAACCAAACCAACCATTCTGAGATAGTCGGCGCACGCGCGGATTTGTTGAGGGTCAGTTGGCCCAAAGCCTGGAAGATGGTTGAGACGAAGCCGATCGGTTGGATTCGTTAAAACCCTCAAGTGCTCCCGCAACACCTGTTGGAGAAGCATAAGAGACGTCTCGGTCTGTATGAGCCGGACCTGCCCAACTGTGCTCATCTGGGGTTCATCATGAGCGCAAACATCGGATGTGAAAGACGTACGGCGTCGATGCTCGACTGAGATGGCGGCTGTGGTGTCGCCGCGAGAGCATCGATCGCCTCCACGTACCAAGGACTGAGGACATCGGGCTCGATCCGCAAATGGAACTCCAGCTCCTCGAAACTAGCCTTCCCTTGTTCCGCGAGAGCCAAGAACGCCTCGGCCCGGAGAGCTGGGTCGACGCGCCCGATGCAGCGCTCCCGCAACCACTTAACGGGGCCGTCTGCACTCTCGTCGTCAAGTAGCCCCAGTACGCGGAGGAGTCTCACGAGCCACAAAGCCTGCCAGTCACTAAGCGATACGCGCTCGATCACCGTGTCAATGACATCCGCTGCTCCATCCGGAACTGTTTCTAGATACGCAGCCAAAAGCGGCGTTAACGCTGGAGCGTAGATCATGAGCGCAAGGACATTACCGAGTCCTCCCGGGTGTCCCTCCCGCTTCAAGGTTCGAATAGCTCGGCGGATCCACCTGAAGTCCTCCGCGTCGAGCGACGTAAGGTCAATTTGGCCTTCGACTACTTCTCCGCCAGTTTCAGCAAGCCTGTTCAGCGTCGCCAACGCATCCTCGACCCGCGCCTTCACATCGACCACAACATAATCGCCTATCGCGTCCTCGGTTTCGGAGCCTTCAAGAGGTGTATCCTCTACCCCCAGCCCCAGAGCGTTGAAGGCATAATTCCTGAAAGTTGGTGTGAAGGTCTTGTGTTCACGATCACCAGGCCCAGGTGTCGCGCGTGTCGGCCAAGGGCTTCGATAGCTCGCAGGGCTTCGGAGTACGAGGCACTCGCTATGCGAAAGTCATCATTGAACCTCCAAGTTTGAAAACCCTCTCGAAGAAGACCGCGCTCGACGATGTCTGCGTACAAATCGGATAACTCGTCTGATGGATCGAGAAGCTGCGGAAGACCAAACGTTCGGCCTTCCATTTCGTAAAGCAGTTCGCGCAGGGCGTCGGCAGCATCAAAATCTGGCGAAACAGCGAGGAGTTCCCTTATGAGAATCTCATGATCCACGTACTCATAAAAAGCCGCCAGATCGGACTTAACCACATGGGTGATCCCAGACTGACCGATCTTCCAGCCGGCGTCACCGCTATCCAGCTCGCGCGCGTACATGACGGGTGCAGCGACGAACTCACTGTAGGCTTCCTGTGTGCGGTCGACGCTGGGTCGGTCTCTCAAAAGTTCTTCAGTCAGTGCTCGGTACAGGACACGTCCAGGAATGCCGACAATCGGCACTGGTCGTGTGCCGACACCGTGCTTTCGTGCGCTTACGACATGGTTCGGGGCGATGTCCATTCCACTTCTGAGCTGACCTACAAGCCATTCACGGAATTTCACTGAGTTATCGGTGAGGCCCTTTAGGCCGGGCTCGGTTGGGAGAAGATTTCGAACTGTCTCACGCTCTTGGTGTAACGCGGCCTCGAGGTCGAGCCGGTTGATGAGATCTTGGGCTAATGGTTTCACGCTTGCGCCTCATTACCAATAACGGGCTCAGGTCGATTCACCAGTGTCCCGCAGATCGCTTGACGTGGTCTGGCGCCCGACGGAGCGTGAGTCGTCAGATCAAGTTGCCAAACTGTCGTCAAACCCTTCCTCAACGCCCTCGTGCTGTACATCTCACACTCCACCCAGATCAGGCTGAAAGGGAGGAGCTTCGAGCGACACTTCCGGCGGCAACGGAGGGACGATCGCTTGCCAGCACACCAGGTGTATGTCGTCTTCGGAGATCACTGGGAGAGGCTCCGGCGCAACTGCGGGTTGCAAGCCTTGCTCACGGACCACCCTGGCCACGGCTTCGGCAGCATCCCGGGGGTCATCTGCAACCCGCACCGCATCGCGCACCAGCTTCTGAATGCGGTTTGGGTATGGGGCCTCGGTTGTATCGATCAGCCGATCAACGTCCTGCTGAGCCATACCCATCGGTGGATGGTCTCGAAGGAGCTGGGCTGCATCGCGCATCGTCTTGGGTACGGACGGTTGGAGGTTTGCGGGGTCGGTCGCAAAGGTCCACTGAGTAAGGATGTCTGAGCTTGCCTCGTTCCATGCGTCGTACGCCCGAAGATGGATGGCCTCGTCTAGAACCCGGTCGGTGTCAGCCGTGGCGTGAGCATGCGCCAAACACGTGAGCGTGTCGGAGATCACCTCGGGTTCCCCATCGCCAATCCCGACGTAGCGGTATATGGGCTCAGTCCGGTCGCCGACCCGAGCACAGAACACGAATCCGGGTTGGGCGCCCTCTCTCACCAGGCCGCTGCCCGACCCCCAAGGCAGGGCGAGGATCGACTCCCTCAGGTCGGGGTCTTGCAATCCCTGTCGGAGTTCCTGGCGATACTCCTCACCAGAATATGCGTTGCCTCGCTCCCCGCTTTCTTCAAACAGGCTGGAATCTTCGCTGCGGAGCCGTTCGATTTCGTCTCGGGTTTCCGTGAACGTGATGTCGCTCACCTCAGAGCCCGGGAGAATCTCCCCTTCCACACCCACCGAAGCTGCAGCCTGACGGATTTTGCGGTGAAGACGTTGTTCCAGTCCCAACAGCAGATCGAGTTCCTCAGTCGGGAAGAAACAGCGGATGTACACCCGGTCGTGTCGTGACCCGATACGGTCGACGCGTCCGTGCCGTTGCACCATCCGCATCGGGTTCCATGGGAGGTCGATGTTGATTACATGACGGGCTTGCTGCAGGTTCACTCCTTCGGCAAGGACGTCCGTTGAGATAAGGATGTCGTATTTGTCGGGATGGCCATCTGTAGCCTCTGCTGATATCGGTGCAAAACCGAACAGTGCATCGGTCTTGTCCTCTCCACTCCGTACCTGCACAACCCGACCTCCGTACACAGCGAGCTCGGGATCGGTAGCGGTAGCGGTGACCTGCTCCAGATATTCCCGCACCCAATCTGCGGTGTCGGCATAGTAGGATAAGAGGATCACCTTGCGCTTGTTGGTTTCAATGGTCTCAGTGGGCGCCTCGCCTTCTGCTTCTCGAACAATCTCAACCAGCTCTGTGCGCAACGCCGCCAGCTTGGGGTCGACGTCCCGAGTCACCTTCTCCGCTTCAGAAGCGAACGAACGCAGTAGGTCGCGATCTGCCGTAACAGCCTCACGTAAGACGTCGACGTCGTAGGCAGAGGACGCCTCGAGTGCCTCGTGGCTCTCGATGAACTCGTCGATCTCGTCGGTGTCTGATTTGATCCATTCCGCCAACGCTTCTCCGGTGGCCACCTGTCCTTGGTCGAGAAGATCGAGGAAGGCGTCGTGACTATCGGCCATTTTCCGACAGGTCTTTCCGAAAGCGTACGCCGATGACTCAAAACGTTTGAGCAATCCGGAGCGGAGCAGGCCGGTGAGTTGTTGTTCGTGAGCTTCGGTGTCGCCCGTGACCCTGTACGTCGAGGGGCGATATCGGGCCAGTGTTAAGACCGGCTCACCTAGGACAGCGCTGTGTTCCGACTCGCCACAGTCCGGTTCATCGCAATCCAGGGCATGGGCAAAACGCGTTAGGAAACCCGGCAGGACAGAGTCAAGGGTCTCATAGTCAACACGGCGGACCACCGGTTTGGGGAAGCTGATCTGCATCTGCTGTCCGTCCAGCCTGATGGTGTCAGACGGATAATAACGCTTCACGAAATGACGGGTGCGTCGCACCGCCACGGCATCGAGAACATCGAATAGACGATCGGGAGCCAAGGACTCGGGATCCTCGGCCATCGCCTGTGAGAAATGGTCTCGCAGACTGGGGATACCGGCTCCAGCAAAAGCGGCGTCATTCTTGATGAAATAGGAGAGGAGGTAGTACAGGTCCCATAGAGAGTTATTGACCGGTGTTGCAGTGAGCAGTACAAGGTCCTTCGGGGGTGATCCCGCCAGAAGCCGACGGAGAACTTCCGCCCTCTCTGTCCCCGGATTGCGGTATGCATGCGACTCGTCCACAACGATCATGGCGTAATCGGCCGCATCAAACTGGATCACCGACTGGTCGCTACCGGGGCTGAGCTGCTGATCGGCCGACAGCTGCTCATAGGAAACTACCTCGACCCCGAGCTGATGTCGCAGGAGAAACTTTTTCCACATCCCGTCCCGTAATGATGCTGGCGCCACCAAGAGCACTCGTTGCCGACGATCCTGGACTGCCTCTCTGATCAGCTCACCTGCTAGAAACGACTTACCGAGCCCAACGCCGTCGGCAATCAGAACACCAGTGTGCCGTTTCAGAATGCGGCGGGCACGCCACACCCCGTCCTGTTGGAAGTTGGTGAGATGAACACCTACTCCCGCTGCGGCTGCCTCCTCCTGGATCTCTTCGCCATACCGCTCGTAGAGCATCCGGAGATATACGAGATATGGGTTGTGCGGCTGGTATCGGGCGTCGTAAACGGCGGCCAGATCATACGGCACGGCATCTTCCCATAGCTCCTCGAACCATTCCCGTACCTGTCTAACCACGGAAGGCTGGTAGTGACCCAGGTTGAGTTCCAGATTCCGGGCCAGACCCGCGTAAGTGAAGTTGGATGACCCGGCGAGGACGCCTTCGTCGTCAGTTGCCACGATGAAGGCCTTGCCGTGGAGGAAACCCTCCTCGAAGCGGCGGACCTCGACCCTTCCGGATCGCAACCATTCGATGAGCCGCCGGGCTGCCTGCTCAGCCTGGATCTCGAATCCAAGAAGATCACGGTCTCTTTGGATGTCACGCTCATGGGTAGCAAGGGCGTTGCGGACTTGGGCCCTTTGAGCTCGTTGAGGGGGCGTATCCCTATCGAGGTGGCGCGGTCGCGCCCGTCGACTATCCGGCTCCGCACCCAGAAGAAGGCGGACTTTCGGGACTTGCTCCAGGGTGTGAGCGACCAGACCGAATCCACCCGGGTTGAAGTAGGCGGAGGCAATCGCCACCTCGAACGGTTTCGCCCACGTATCCGATACCCATCCCAGGTGGCCGTTAAGAGCGTCGGCAACCGTCCTATCATCGCGGTTAGTGGCAAATTCGGGATGGTGATTGGAGTTCACGTGGTGTCCCTCATGCCCCGCTCCGAGCGAAGTGTGCCAATACACGTTCCAATCGATCTTGGTAGTCCCAACCCTCGTGGAACGTCTCAAAGATGTGGGCTACGTCCGACTCGTGTAATCCGTACAACTGCGCAACGACCGCATCCAACTCGGCGATCAGCTCTGTGCGTTCGTCATCGGAGAGGGAGCGTCGTGGAGCCCCTGCCTCGGATACCCACCCGTCGTATCGTTCATCAACTGCGCCTAACGCGCCAGCGATCTCTATCACCCGACGTCGTCGGGGATCGTCTTTCGGTGGACTCGGTATGGGAAAGGCATTCAGAATGTGGAAGCTGAGGCCATTCTCGACTACTCGTCGGGCGTACCAGTCAAGGGGGATTGATGAGAGCACACCAAGGACGTAAGCCTCATCCCGGGCGGTTCCATGGGAGAACAACTGGTATGGCGCCTTATGGTTGATCACTACCTGGGGCGGGACAAGGCAGGCGATCACAGTCCGGCTGTCCGTCGCCCGGGCAACGTCGCGAAAGGCCACTCGAGGTTGGAGACACGGGAGCGTTGACTGATCGGCGATCCACTCGGGGGACATCTCACTAAACGCCGATCGAGCGTAGCTTGCCTGACGCTGCCGCTTCTCGAAGAGATACATGGTGATGTGGTCTGGATCTGCCCAGGCGTAGTACTCGCCGGTATCGGGCTGCCACAGGTTGAAGGACGCCCCTTTGTACACCGGCCAAAGACCATCGGTCGACGGGGGGTCGAGGATCATCTCACTCTTCTCGTTGGTGGCGTCCAGTTCCCTCACCGGTCGGGCCGACCACGGGTGTTCCTCGGCGTCGAAGCGCGGGTGTGCTCGCAATCTGAGGAATATATCAGCGGACTCCGGTGTAGGCAGAAGTGGAAACGAGGCGTGCTGCGTCTGCCTGTTAACCGGCTAATAGTTCCCTTTCTGGGGAATGGGTCGTGGAGTGAAGGGTTGAAATAGAGTCTTTTCTTGCTGATAGTCCTTGATTGTTGTGACATGGGCTGTTACACATGTTCCGATGGAGAACGGGTTGTT
>WHTL01000199.1 GCA_009377735.1 Acidimicrobiia bacterium | reverse complement strand
GTTCAAGAGGTCATCAACCGCATCGTCCTCGCCCCCATCGCCGAAGAAGTTCTCTACCGGGCGGTGGTGCCGGCCGGGATCGGAGCGGTGCTCACACGAATACCGCTCTCCATATCGCAACCCCGGATCCTGATCGCGGCCCAAGCCATCTCAGCGATCGGGTTCGCCTTATCGCACGCGCCAGGCTGGGGAACACCGAAAATCGTCGGTGCCCTCGTCACCGGACTGACCCTCGGCACCTACATGGCGCTCGGTGGCTCACTCATCACCGCGATTGGAGCTCACGCTGCAGTCAACACGCTCGGAGCCCTGGACCCGCTCATCCGCAGTGGCGTCCCACTCACCATCTACGAACTTATTTTCGTCTACGGTGCCCTGCTGGCAGGCTTCCTCGTCCTCCAAGCTCTTCTCAACACGCACAGCGGGAGACAACCACGAGCGTACGGACCCTGACGGCCGAAGGAAGTCGTTGGGATCCGAGGGTTCCTAGGCACGGAAAAGCTTCAGACCCCAACGACTTCAACGAGTCTATCGCCATCCCGTGAACCAAGCCCCTACGCAGTAGGACCCGAGTTTCCATCGACCAGACCACGCATCACCGTCGAGGCCACAGACGGGTTGAGTCCTATCCCGAGAATCCGACGCCATCCAAAAGATCCCGGTCTATCCCGAGAATCCAGTTCTATCCCGAGAATCCCCAACTGGGGTCAGACCCGAGGTGTCGGCCGCAGCCAGGTCGACGGACTCTCTTTGGTGAGCCAGAGCGGGGGGCTCACCTGAGCTAACTCCCACGAACGCAGCCAAGTCGTCATACGGTGCACCACCCGCTTCACGCATTTGACCTGACCGGGTACGGTAGCCAAGCGAACACCCGTTCGAGTAGGTTGTAAAGGGTGCCACCCGATCTGAAATACCGCCTCAAGGTCGCTCGTCGATCTCTCGCTAGTACGACCAGCCCTAATGGAGACGTCCAGCTGACTCTGACCGGCGTTGTCGAGCTCCTAGTACTGTTTGAGGATGCGGCTGCCGCGGCCGACGAGCTTGCTCGACTACGCGAGCTGCTACTCGAACTCGCGAATGACCCAAAACACAGGACAGCAATGGTTCCACTTCGGGATGTTGCCGCGTTGCTCCGCTAAGGGGATCGGATCCGGTGATGACCGAGACAGGGATGGGAACGTTCCCGTGGTGCGTTCGCTACTGGTGTGATCGGGTCGACTCAGGGCAGCCGAGTTTCATCGGTGTGCTTTCCCTGGTGAGAAGCTCTTGACAGGTGTCATATCGTGAGGGTGTCGGCTCATCTCGGAAGGAGACGTTCATGGATTGGTTCTGGACTGATGATCTTGCTCAGCTCCTCATCGACGAGGACGGGGTCAGTCCCGAATCAGTCGCAAACTGGATGGCGAATCCTGTCGCTGTTGCCGGTGAGGGTGACGCTCTCACCGTCGCCCGCAGCATGTTCGTCCGGGTGTTCGGGACCGGGATAGAGGTTCGAATAGCGTGATACCAATCAGAGCATCGCAGTCGCGCCAGGAGCCAGTCCCGCGTGTAATCCAATGAATCGGTGAGGTCGCTTAGGGCATCCCAGAGGGCAGCGTCCGGGCCAAAATGGCGTAGCCACTTCCACCGGGCCAATGTCCACGGTGCTATCCCAGCGGCTGGCTGGATCTTGAAGGCCTCAGGAGGTTTGTCCCCGCCTGCGACCCATCAGCAGTGGTGGCGGTCGGAGTTGTGTCGGTCGCTGAGTGTGCCCGGGCAGTCTTTGGAGCCTCCGGCCAATACTGGCAGAAACGGGTGTACCGCTAGCCCTGTATACAGCAACGGCCTCTGGTTTGACCGAGGTAGCGATGTGTGGGGATTCGGTGAGATGGATGAGGGAGCTAGTGGCGGTCTGGCGGATGGTCGATTCGGGTCCGAGCGGAAAGTAGGAGCAGTCCCTTACACCCTCGACCTCGAGACGGTCAAGGTTGAGCCACTGTGCAGCTGCTACACGATGATGGCCGTTGGGGCCGACCTCATAGATGGAGTCGTGAGGTTCGACGAGTTGTGCGGGTCCCAGCCTTTCAACGAGTCCCCGAAGACCAGAGGTGGTCTGGCGGACAAACTCATCCAGTGTCCCATCTCGCCACGGGGTGGCAAGCACGAGCAGAGGATCTATCAGTTCGGTGCGCGGGTCAGACCAGCTCGTGAGATAATATGGCAGTTCTGGCCATTCCACTTTAGGTATGCGCAAACGGAGACCTTCAGGGTCTTTCAACTTAGGATGGTACGGGGATCGGCGCAGAAGCTTGCCCACTCGTTCCGCCTCGGCCAACTGCAGTCTGGCCGTCTCTCGGAGCCAGGCTATCTGGGCGGGCGTGTAACGGCCCGGGTGCTGTGCGACGACGTCTAACCGTCGACGGTTCACCGTGGTGACCAGAGAACACCACCCCATCCAACGCTGTCCGTGGCTAGTTACAGGACGAAACGTCGGCATGGAACGGTTGGTCCTCGGGCGCCGGAGTCACCTACAGCAGTACTTACACGAGGGAGGGTGATTATGAACCGGACGACAGCGATGGCCAGGGGCCGGCGAGGGCGGCCAGGGCCTGCAACGCGTGTCCGCCTCCCCATCATTCCGTAGAGCTCGTGAACAATGGCGGACTTCCACCAGCGCATCACTTCACCAAAGGGACCGATGAACACTACGGTGAGGGTAGCCAGCATGTGTGTCCTCTTCTGATGCCATACGGACCACCACAACCACCAGACGGCGAGGCTGAGCACGCCTACGCCTGGCACTACGAGAGTGAGGGGGTGAAGCGGCGTCGGGGGGAGTTCAATGATCACGATACCTCAACTATGGGTGATTGGTAATCCACGGTATGGGTCGGTGGTGGCAAATTTCTTCCCCTTGGCCGATCATCAATCCGGCTTGTTGGCACAGTTGCACTCCCAGCGATCCGGGCCGTTGCGAAAGGCCCGACAGATCAGCGTCATCCCGTCTTTAGCCGGCGTTGTTAGCGGCTTGGATGTGTTGGGCGGTTAGCCGTGAGACTCCGGCATCGAGTGCTTCCACAACAGCGATGTGACACACCTGGATGGTGCGACGCAGATTGCGCTCAGCGTCATAGAGGGCATAGATGGCATCCAAGCCGTCGGTCGTCATAATGTCTGTCAGGTCTGGGTGATGGTATCCGGTGTACTGCTCGATCCGGTACTGAAGGATCCTACGAATAGCGGGGGGTCCTGGTAGACGGGGGATCGTGATGGGTGTGTCGAGGTACGCAAGCAGCTCCGCTTGCGCCACATTGTCGAAGTAGTGAGGGTGGACGGCAACCACAAGGCTCATTGGAGGTTCCACAGAAAAACAGCTCTCAAGCAGCCACCGTAGACTCTTATCGAAGAACCACTGAACGGTCGCCGCTTCTGTGTCACCGATTAGCCAACGGTCGGTGTCGTCGAAGATCAGGACCGGCAGAAGGTCCTCGGAAGCGATCGACAGTAGAACGTTGCGGAGTGCGTCTGTTTTGTCATGAAGGCTCGAGTTGCGCTCAATGGTGGTTTGGCGTTCGATGTCCTTAGCGAGCTTGATGCCGAGCCAGCGCATCCCGCCACCTACTGCTCCCGTTCGCCTGGTGGTGGTGGTTTGTGTATGTTTGCCAAGCGCAGCGTCGACGTCCGAGCTCAAGGTTCTCTCGGCCTCATCTCTTAGCGTGTGTAGCAGCTGATCGGCGAGGTGTGGAAGTGTGTACTCATCAGGCTGGAGGGCATGAGCGACCATGACGCGCAATGGGGCGATGTCCGGTACGAGGGGCCCGAGCACATGGGAGATCACACTGGATTTTCCGGAACCACTAGTCCCGATCACAGCACAGGGTTCACTGCGGTGTACCGCATCCCACAGTCTGCCTTCGGTACTGCTGTTTCCTACGAGGGAGTCGAACGAGACGTGGAGAGCACCGAGGTCGTGGTGTTGCAATGTGCTCCTAAATACGTTGTGGTCCCGCAAGGCCTTTAGGGATAGGTTCATCAGCCAAACCTATGCATTGTCGCCTTCGGCTGAGGTAGCGTCCGCCATCAGCTGACTGCGAAGAGCTTCATAAACCACTCGTCGGCCGACGCGTTTGGATCTGACCAACCCGAAGCGAGACTCGAGGTGCTTGAGCGCAGTGGCCGTCCAAGATCTACTAGCCCCGACCCGTTCGAGGAGGTCCTCGTCGCTAGCGTGCACCGGGCCCACGGCAATGACGGCGTCATACAAACCGCGGAACCGTTCAGGCAGCTGTTCAGCGCGACCCCGTTCCGCGGCGAATTCGGCAATCACATCCTCCACAGACGTACTGTCCATCATGAGCCGTTGCGCCGCCAGCACCCAAACGAACGGATATGCGGAGCCTATGGCACCAGTAAGAGCATCGCGGACGGCCTTGGCGACCTGCGGCACCCTAAGCGCAAGCAGTTCCCGCCCTTCGTCCGTTCCGAATGGTTCCAGAGAGAGAACACGATCAAAGAAGGAATCCGCCGGTGGCGGTAGCGGACCCTGGAAGCGACTAGCGGCCACCCACCGGACCTGTTCCAGTGCCCACAGATGATCCCGATGACGTCCGAACAGCTCAGCCGTTTCCTTCTCATCAACGCCATCAATCAACAGAGTCAAGGGCTGTTTCCCATAACGTTCGCCGAGGGTGTAGTCGAGGTCGTCGAGGTCGTACACGTAGGGCCTGCGACCAATGTTTCCGCGCTCATCTGGCTCTATGGCGATCCGAATCAGGTCAAACAACCCGGTCTGTGGGGTCGCTGGCTCCACGTTGACATATTTGACCTCCTCACCAGCATCTTCGAGCTTCCGCTGGAGAGCCCGCAGCAGCGTGGTCTTACCCGAGCCAGCCGGTCCGGCGAGGAACGTGTTGAGACCAAGCTGAACGGCTGTAGTTACGGTACCGAGATCGGACCGATCAACAAATAGCTTTTGATCCGCATCGGACGCCGTCAACGGTCGTCTCGACAGAAGGCGTTGTGCGCTTCGCGGTTTCTTCACAAGCCGAAGCATACCAGATGTGACACTTGTAACAGGTTGAAGTGTCAGAGCTGGTTAGCGTGGCTGTTTGAGGAGCTCCCTTCCACGTACCGACGTAGAACATCGGAGCACGGTCGAATCGGCAATCTCCTCGAAGGTCCATGTGAGGGTCTCGTGGTGGGGGACGTGGAGATTGTCCACCCGTCCCCACGGAACGTTCCAAAAGTATTAACAAAAGTTAAACAGGAGCTGCTGCAATCGTGTGCAGTGGGTTTTAAAACTCTACACACAGAACCTTACAGTTATTGGGAGCTAAGACCCTTACCACGGGTCCCAAACCGGGGACCCACAGATCCGAAGAGGCTTGAAATGCCCACAAATACGAACACATCTTCATGTCGGCGGCCATGCGATCCTGGGGTTCGGGATTTGGCGGCGGGTGAGCCGCCCCTTGCCGTTGTTGGTGGTGATCGGGTCGAGTGGTGGGGAATAGGAACTGTGTGGTTCTCAGCGGTTCCGGCTCCGCTGGAGGGCTAGCTTGTGATCTGATGGCGGTTTAGCGTGGATAAGGATAGTTATCCACGACCTTTCGTGTCCCCTTCTCGTAGCCACTTGTGAATAACGTTTCCTGGTCCAACCGGTGCTGTCCTATCGACGTTCGCCACGAATCCTACGCAAATGTCCAGACAGCGCTCAACAGAGCGGTGTCCGACCACAATCCTGTCTCCAAGTGTTGGAACCGCGGCGTCGTCCAATCGGGCGAAGGTCCGATCCCGCTTTGACAATTGACGTTGCGTAAGGATTCCGAGTCCATGCTGGACGGCATGATACCGCCTCCAGGTGGCCCGCCGCTCCCCTTGCGAGTACTACTGGCCCGAACTTGCTCGCCTCCGTGAACGGCTACTCGAGCTGGTAAATAATCCGACATACCGGACGGCGGTGATTCCCTCGGAAGGCGATCTCCTCGGCCACGAGATACGTGGGCCATGCCACATACCAAGGCCACCAGCCGACAACGACAGCCGCCGGCATCCTCTAGGAGCTCCACCAATTCGATGACCCCCGAGCGGCTGGGTTCCCCGTCGAGCATCATGTGCCACATCGACCAGACAAAGGCAGCCATAGCGGCACCGACGACCCTAAGGACACCGCGACCAAATGCGTCAAGGCTGAGTGTCACGGCGATCGCTTGGCGGACACCTCGACGCCCTGGACGAGGCTGGCTGGACCAGGAGCGGCATCTACAACTACCCGGCCAGGTCGGAGCGGTCCGTTGAGTGGATTGTCACCCACACCATCCACGAAGTCATCCATCACCACGCCGACATCGTGGCGTCGGTAGTGGACGGGTTCCGTAGCGGTCGCGCCAGTTCGATCCTGAGTCGGCAGGGACTGCCAGACCGTCAGGTCCGGGAGGTATGGGCGCACAACAGCCTCGGCGGTCGCGACCCGTTCTCGTCGCGGAGGTGATCGGGTAGGTGGGATGAGTGAGACCTCCTGTCGGTTCGGGCACAATTGTTTGTGCAGGTGCCCGTGTTCGGGGGTGAGATTCATCGAAGGCGCCGGGCAACCGCTACGCCCTGCCACAAGCTTCACCGGAACTCACCGGCTCCACCAACGACAGACCCAACAGAATGGGATGGCTGCGATCATCACGGCCGCTACCAGCCGCCAACTACGACTCCTCTACATAGACGTTCGGTCCTTCCCCACCCCCCAGAAAAGGGGCTGGGTACCATGACCTCTGCTGACTCCTCACAGGTCAAGAAACCGGCGTCTCCGCCAGATCCCGTCGGGCGAACCCACAGGTTCGATTTAGACCGACACCCCATGAGGCCTCCCCGGATAAGAACGTTTGCTATCCCCCGACCCCGCCGCGTCTACACAACAGCGCCATTGGTGATGACGGGCATCGCCGAAGGGGGCCGGCTCACCCACACTGTCATGCCTTCTACGCGGTTTCTGTCCGTCGGGTCCAGGGTCTCGTCTCGGGCTTCCTCCCCACAACACCTCACGATACTGCAGTTGCCTCCGACTCGAAGTTAGACATCACCTCCTCCTTCAAAGGACTATTCACCTTCAAGCAAACGCCCACGCCGAGCGTACCCCCCTTTTGTGCGATGGTTGGGTGGTGGGGTGGCCGGACCCCCGGGGGGTGACTCTGTGCCCCCTTGTCCACCCCGGTTGGGGTGTGACTCTTGACGGGCGTGTCGTCCTTG
>WHTL01000083.1 GCA_009377735.1 Acidimicrobiia bacterium | reverse complement strand
ATAGCCGCAGCCGCGGTCGGTGCGGGCCTGTCCGGATGTCTGTGTATGTGGTGTGGGTCCGGTTCATGGGTTTAGGCGACGGGGAGTCGCCCTGGGAAGTAGATGGCGAGCTGGTTGAGGCAGGCCTTCCACCCTTTGGTTCCGGTGCCGATGTCACCTCCTCTTAATGTTTCGATGTTGCGCACTGCTAGGTATAGCAGTTTGAGGGCGGCCCGTTCGGTGGGGAAGTGTCCTCGGTTCTTGGTGACCTTGCGGAGCTGATAGTTGATCGACTCTATGGCGTTGGTCGTGTACACGATCTTTCGTATCTCCGGTGGGTAGTCGAGGAAGGGGATGAAGACGTCCCAGTTGTCTCGCCACATTCGCACCACTGCGGGGTAGCGTCGCCCCAGCTCGCCCTCCTCGAAGTCGTCGAGACCTTTTTGTGCGGCGTCGGGTGTGGGGGGGTGTAGATGGGTCGCAGCGCCGCAGCCGTCTTCTTTCGGTCCTTCCACGATATGTAACGGAACGAGCCCCGGAGGAGATGGATCACACACGTCTGGATGACCGCTTTCGGCCAGGTGGCTTCGATGGCGTCGGGGAGGCCTTTGAGACCGTCACAGCACACGATCAGAGCATCGGAGACACCCCGGTTCTTGAGTTCGGTGAGCACCGACAACCAGAACTTGGCTCCTTCCCCCTCTGAGTCCCCAATCCAGACGCCCAGCACATGCTTGCGGCCGTCCAAATCCACTCCCACAGCGAGATATGCGGGACGGTTCTGCACGTTCCCGTCGCGGATCTTGACGTTGAGAGCGTCGATATAGACGATCGGATAGACCGAATCGAGGGGTCGGCTACGCCACTCCTCCAACTCGTCCCACACCGCATCCGTCACCCTCGAGACCAGATCCGGAGACACATCAACGTCGTAGATCTCGGCGAGATGGGCTCTGATGTCGCGCACCGTCATCCCGCGGGCGTAAAGCGCGATGATCCGGGAGTTGAACCCCTCCAGACGGGTGGCGTCCTTGGGGATGATCCTTGGTTCGAAGGTGCCGTTACGGTCACGAGCAGCATCCAAATCGACAGTGCCGATATCGGTATGCACCGTCTTCGGCGAAGTGCCATTACGAGAATTTCCCGACCCCCGACCCGTCGGATCCCCCCTCTCATACCCCAAATGATCCGACAGCTCCTCATCGAGAGCACGCTCCAGCACCGCCTTCGTCACCTGACTGAGGAGACCATCAGGCCCCAACAGCTCCGCTCCCTCACGGTCCACCCGCTCCATCAGCTCATCCACCACCACAGGAGACACCAACGGAGTCCCATCCGGGCGCCCCTCAGACGAGGCCGCAACGGCCGTCTCAGGCGTCACACTCGTCTTCTTCTCGGTCATCATGGTCCTTTCAAGGACCCTGACTCCAACCCGTCAGAGTCCACTATCACAGACCACCCCTCTTACACAGATGATCTGACACGCCCAAATCGATCCGTAACCGGTTCGAGATCTGTTCGGAACTCCACGCCTTTGCCCACCGCCGATCGGCACGTCTGCCATGGCGCCGACCTATGAACCGCACATCGGGACCCGGGACCAGCTCTCCGTCCGGTCTGGCGATGGTCCCCGACAGCCGGTCCTGAACGTATTCACGCAGCCTGTCATTGGCAGCCAACTTGGACACCTTCGGGCGGCTAGCACGACGTTCGGCGTGCCACTGCGCCGTCGACGCCCGATACGCTAGTTCGTTGCCGCGAGTCGCAGCTTTCCGCCGCAGCTCCCGAGAGATCGTTGATGGCGATCTGCCCAAGCGTCGGGCGATCTCACGCACCCCAACCTCCTGAGCATTGAGGACGGCGATCTCCTCGCTCTCGTTGAATGACAGATAGCGGTCCGACACAGGGCCCAGATCAAGCGGTGGCATCCCACCAGCTTGGCGGAACCACCGCGCCCCAACGCCGACGACACCCCGGCTGCCGCCGCGGCGTCCTCACTCGACAACCCTCGAGCGATCCCCTCCCAGAACCGCACCCGATTCTCACGCCGCGCAGTCGAAGGCCGCCCCGGTGACCACATCTTGCCTCGCATCGCCCGAACAGCCTCGACCCGCTGCTGTTTGTGAACTATCGCACACCACCTCAATCGTTGAGATGTTGCAATCACCACTTGAATCCGCCCAAGACGATGCGGCGTCGACCGTCAGGGGGGCATGCCCTCTCCTCAAGTCTTCGTCCGGCCGAGTGGCGGGCCCGACTACTGCGGATGGCTCCCGATGTACCGGCCTGTTCCGGCCCGGCCGATCACCTCGCCGTCCTTGGCGATCAGCTCGCCACGTCGGAACGTCATCTTGACACGGCCTTTGAACTGGCGCCCGAGGTAGCCGCTGATGCCGACCTTCGAATAGACCCGGTCTTCGGTGACCGTGTACTCCTCGTCGAGGTCGATCACATTCAGGTCGGCGTCCATCCCTGGTGCGATCAGTCCCTTTCGGGGCCACACTCCAGCCAGCTTCGCCGGGGCTTCGCTTAGAAGCTCCACCGCCCGTCGCAGAGAGTGCTTGTCGTTGGCCACGTCCGTCAGGATCAGGCCATATACCCACTCAAGTTGGGCACTACCCAGGTGTGCTTGCCACGCGTCCGTTTTGGCGACCTCGAGCTCTTCCACGGTGTGGGGAGCATGGTCGCTGCCGATGTTATCGATGGTCCCGTCGCGGAGTGCCTGAAATATCGCGTCCACGCGGGCCGCGTCCTCTGTGACGAAGCCTCCCGGGATAATGCGCGGCCCGAGCTCGCGAAGCTCCCTCAGGGTGTAATGGTAGTACTTGGGGTCAGCCTCGGCAGTCACCCGCTGCCCCCGCTCCTTTGCCCGGCGGATGAGCTCGATGCTTCCCGCCGAGTGGGTGTGGAGGAGCTGTAGGCGAACACCGGTGATGGATTGGAGGGCAAGCAGGGTGTTGACAGCCGTGTGCCAGATCTCCTCGGTCGTGTAGATGCGGCTGAATAGGATCCCGTCGGGCTTCTCTCCGCGGTCCATGGCCTCCTTGTGGAATCGCTCGAAGAGAGACTGGTTGAACGGATGGACGAGGCATGGCAGGCCGGTATCTGCGATAGCCCTGAAGGAGGCCATCAGGTCGCCCTCATCATTGAGGGCTAGGCGCGGATCGTGCGGGTAGGCACCCGAGACTTGGAAGATCTTGAATCCTGTGACGCCAGCTTCGGCGAACGCCTGGATCCTGTCGGGTCTGGTGCCCGCCACCCAATGACCCCAGTCGACGATCGACTTACCCGCAGCCAACTCCCGCTTCTTCTCGAAGAGTTCGACCGTGTCCGTGGGGGGCTCGACGTTGGGCATGTCGATGATAGTGGTGTACCCACCTGCTGCTGCCGCCTGGGATGACGTGAAGAAGTCCTCCTTGTGGGTGTATCCAGGCTCGCGCGTGTGGGTATGGGTATCGATGGCACCCGGAACCACGATCTTCCCAGACACGTCGATGGACTCCCCGACCTCGGCATGCTCTCGTTCTCCCCGGCGTTGGCACGCGGCGATGACACCGTCCTTGACATACACATCAGCGGGGACGAGGTGCCCGCCGATATAGACGCTGCCGTTTTCCAACACGATGTCGTAAGCCATGGAATCTCCGTTTCTAGATACACCTGCACGGGCAGGCAGGATTCGACGGAAACTGATTTTTCCATGATCCGGCTCGCAAGGCAAGTGAGTTGACTTCAATTTAATCAAATCCGTTGACATATTTGGTTTCGACATATAGCCTCGAAGCAGCCATTGAGATGCCCGCGGCTCTCTACGGATATGGAGGAAGCATGAGTAGAGGAAATCGGATATCAGCGCTCCTATTGGTGATAGTTCTCGTGGTCGCCGCCTGTGGCGGCGACTCGAACTCCGGAGCCGACGCGCCGGATGAGACCACCACGACAATCGCCGAGACCGTCGACACGATTGAAACTGCAGAGACCACAGACACGACCGAGGCAGACGGGCCTACGGAAACCACCTCGTCCGGCGACACCGGAGAGGCCTCCTTCGAAGGCACGTTCTCAGACGGTGATGTGCTCACTCTGATCACCGCCACGGATCCGGGCGGTGGCTTCGACTTCCAGCTCCGCAATCTGGAGCTGTTCGTCAAGGAACAGCTGGCGGAGCTGACCGGCGCCGATGTGGATGTCATCGTCGAGAATGTCCCGGGTGCCGGCCAGCTCGTGGGATACGAGACGATGTCGCGCGCCGAGCCGAATGGTCTCACCCTAGCCTTTGTCGGAGTGGATCTCGCAGCCGGGATGCAGGTGATCAGGGACGCGCAATTCGATATCCAGGACTGGACCTATATCGCCGGCCTGTCGGCTACGTACAAGGCGTTTATGGCACCGACCAGCCTGGAGCTGCCCGAGCAAAGCATTCAGGGACTAATCGACCGATCGCAGGAAACACCATTACTACTGGGCGTGGCCGGCGCACAGACCGACTTCATCGTCATGCAGCAGCTTCTCGCCGATGAAGGTGTGGACCTCAATGTGGACGAGGTGTTGTTCGATGGCACCTCCGACATGGTTGCGGCCCTGCTGCGAGGCGACATTGAACTGGTCTGGACCACCATGGCGACACTCGCTCAGTATGAAGAGGAGAACCCCGACGATCTCGAATTGATCGGCACTACTGCCTGCGAACGACAAGTCGCCGCGGAGGACGTTCCCACCATCGTGGAAGAGGGAATCCCCAACGCGGAGGAAGTGTGCAGCGTAGCCGACACCGGAGCGAGAGCCATCGTGGGTCCCCCAGGCATTCCTGAAGCCCAACGCGACGCTCTTATGGCAGTGTTCGAGGCGGCGATCAATGATCCCGAGCACGTCGAGTCGTCGCTCGAAGCCGGTCACGAGGTCGCGTACGTCCATGGCGACGATCTCGGATCGACAGTGCAGAGCAAGTTGGATGTCTTCACCCGCTACGAGGACATCCTCCGAGCGGCTGAGCCGGATTGATCCGTTCGATCAGGAATTGCCGGCACCACGGTGGTGTCGGTGCCTCAACTTTCCACGCGCCTTCGTTTCGCGAAGAAGGGGGCGGATCCGATGCCAGCCCAGCCTGGTTCACTCAACCTTTCCATGGAGAAAGAACGTAGATGTTTCAAGGTTTCGGAGACGCACTCGGCTTTCTAGGTCAGTCGGAGGTGCTGGCACTGATAATCGGGGCGACCGTGCTGGGGACTGTCGCATCCCTAATTCCCGGGTTGTCCTCGGCCAAAATGCTCGCCCTGGCGATCCCCTTCACCTATACCATGGAGACCATGACCGCCATGGGCTTCATGTCAGCCTTGTTGGCAGCAGGCGGGTTCGCCGGAGCGTTGACATCGATCCTCATAGGAGTGCCAGGGGACGGTTTAAGCGCGGCGACCGTCCTCGACGGGCATCCGATGGCTAAGCAGGGCCGGGCTGGCGAAGCGATCGGCGCCACCGCGGCTGCCTCGGCGCTCGGTGCCTTAGTAGGTGTTGTGATCGTGGTGGCGATGATCCCGATCATCCGCTCGGTGGCGCTCCTGTTCGGCCCCTCGGAGATCGCCGTTCTCAGCCTCGCCGCCATCTCGTTGGTGGCCATGACCGCGGGCTCCCATCCGGTGAAGGGGCTGATCTCGGGTGCCGTGGGGATGTTGGTCGGGCTGGTGGGTCTTAATGCGACCGTCGGAGAGATCCGCTTCACCTTCGGCATCAGGACTCTGGAGGATGGAATCAGGCTCGTGCCGGTACTCCTGGGCCTGTTCGCCATTCCCACCGTGGTTGAATTGTTCCGATACAACGTAAAGATCGCCCAAGTCCCGACCACCTGGGAAGGCGACGGCTGGAAGGGCGTCCGGGCTGTCCTGCGTAGGTGGCGCCTCCTCATCCGCTCGAGTGTCGGAGGCACCGTGATCGGAATGCTGCCCGGTGTCGGCGGCTCTATCGCAGTTTGGGCAGCCTACTTCGACGCCAAGAGAGTTTCGAAGGATCCCGACTCGTTCGGGACAGGAAACATCGAAGGGGTGATCGCGCCGGAGGCTTCCAACGACGCCAAGGATGCCGGGCAGCTACTGACTTTCCTGGCCCTCGGTGTGCCCACCGGAGTGGGCACCGCTGTCATGCTCGGTGCCTTCCAGATCCACGGGATCTTCCCCGGGCCCCGTCTATTCGAGCAACGGATGGATCTCATCTGGGTGATAATCCTCACGCTGGTCATGTCGAACATCCTCACCTCGGTTTGGGGGATGATGTTCATTCGCTGGATCGTGAAGCTCACCGAGATACCGCCAAGCATCATGGTCTGCCTGGTAACGATTCTCGCCCTTATGGGGTCCTATGCGGACCTCAAGCAGTACACCGGCGTGCTGATCCTCGTCGTCTTCGGGGTGCTCGGAACCGTCATGCAGCGGTATGGTTATGGGGCAGCTCCATTCCTGGTCGGTCTCATACTCCTCCCGATTGTGGAGACGAACTACTACCTGTCGATGCAAATCAACCGGGGATCGCATGTCTGGCTGCTTCGTCCCGGAGTGCTGATCATCATCGCTCTGGTGGTCCTAGTGCTCGTCGGAGTGCCGATCCTCCGGCGCGGATCAGCGAAAAGGCGCGCTGAAGTCATCGAGAGTGTGTCCGGGGCTGCTGCGACAGTGGCACGCGATGAAGTCCTCGGCTCACAGATCGAACACCCATCGGAGTTCGAGGAGGAGGTCGACGGTGGACCAGATACCGTTCGAGCACTCAGCGGGGTGGAGTTGGCGATGGTCCTCGCCTTTGGGGTCGCTGGAGTCGCTGTGTGCGTCGCCTCCTTCGGTTTTCGGCCCGGAGCAAAGGCGGTTCCGAGAATCGTCGGGATCCTCTTTCTGGCTCTGCTCGCATGGCGGCTTTGGGAGGGATGGAAAGCGAGGAGGGCGACACTCGGCGATGTCGAGACTGAGGGTTCGGTGCGGTCATACAGGTACATTTCGGCATGGCTTCTCGCTCTCCCGGGTCTGGCGTGGGCACTGGGGATCGTGCCGGCCAGCCTGCTGTACGTGGTTGTCTTTCCCTTCGCAGCGTTGCGTGATGAACGACCTCTCTTGCACAAGATCAGGGACCTTACTCTCCTCGGAAGCCTCGTCTACTTCCTTCTCGGATACGTGATGCCTCAACACCTGGGCGTGCACTTCCCGGACGGGGCCATCCTGGCAATAGGTGGATAGCTGGATTGGTAGTGAAAGGCGAAAGTATGGAACGACACGAGAGCAGAAGATCTCTACGCCCGATGAGAGAGTCCCCCGAGTGGGACGAAGTCAGCAGGGTGGACGGGATCGAGAAGGTGTCTGGCAAGGCGGCATACATTGACGACCTCCCCGACCCGCCTCATTGCCTGTATGCCGTTCCCATCCGTGTGCCGGGCCACCACGTACGGATCGACGAGATCGATCTGTCAGGAGCGTGGGCAATTCACGGCGTCGTAGAGATCCTCTGTCGCGACCGTTTGCACGGCGCAGATCCGACGGTTCCCATTGGTGAGTATCTGGGCAGCAACCCAAGTGAATACGGGGACCAGACTCTGCTAGCTCTCGACCGTGGGCGCTTTGACGGGGATGTGGTCGGGCTGGTGGCAGCAGAGACGCCGAGGGCCGCTAAGGCGGCCGCGCGTGCCGTTGCCCTGAAGACCACCCCTCTTCCGGTGATACGTGACTTCGATCATGCTGCTGCTAGCGGCGCCCCCCGTATCCACGAAGAACTCAAGACCAACTTGGCCTGCACAGACCGGTTCGAGTGGGGAGACATCGACTCTGGGTTCAACCGGGCGGAGGTGGTGGTAACAGGCAGTTACTATGGATCGAACGCCTACCATCGCCCTCTTGAGGCCTCGACCGGGGCGCTGGCCCACTGGACGGGCGAAGAGATGGTTATCTGGACTTCCGGCCACAAGCCGTTTCTATTGGCTCCCCAGGTCGAGGCCGTACTAGGCATTCCGCGTGATCGCGTGCGATGCCGCATCCCCTATGTCGGCGGGGGCTTCGGGTCGAAGCAGGTCCATCCCTTGGTCGTGGGCTCGGCCGTGCTGGCAAAGGCCACTGGCAGACCCGTCCGACTCACGTTGACGGACCAGGACAGCTTCCGTTCGACTTCCCGGCACGCAATTCGGTACATCGGCAAAATCGGCGCTAAACGGGACGGCACGATCACGGCGCTCGACGTTGCGTTGCAAGTAGACACGGGCGCCTACTTTACGGGCGCAGCTCTCGTCACCCACAACGCCTGCATCTCAGCCTGGGGCTGTTACCGCATTCCGAACTTCAGGGTCACCGCTGAGGCGATGTTTACCAACAAGGTTCCGTCAGCCTCCTTCCGAGCCACGGGCAAGAACCAGACCACCTTCGGAGTGGAGATGCTGATCGACGATCTCGCTCGGGAACTCGGGCTCGATCCGATCGGGCTTCGCAAGCGGAACGTCCTTCGGCGGGGCGAGTTTCCGGCCGAGGAGTGGGTCGTGCGTGGGACCGAGTACGTCGCCGACGTGCCTCCAATGGACACCGACTATAGAGCAATGCTCGATCTGGCGACGGAGGCACTCCGGTGGACTGGGCCGGGGGGAGTTCGCAAGCCGGGAGAAACTGAGGAATTGGTGACCGGGCGTGGAGTTGGTCTGTCTCTCCGGCACGGCGCCCAGAGCGGAGGGCGCGCCTACGCGATGGTCGAGTTTGGCAAGGACGGGAAGTTGAAGATCCATCACAACGCCCCCGATCTGGGCACTGGTGTGTACACCGTGCTCGCACTATCGGCTTGTTCCACAATGGGCATGCCGGTGGAGGACGTCGTCGTAGGACACCCTGACACGTCGAATAACGTGACCTTCGGGGGTACCAGTGCGCAACGGACCACGGTTCAGATGGGCAACGCTGTGGTGGATGCTTGCAAGGGCCTCAAGGCTGAGCTTTGTAAGGCCGCCTCGCAGGTCGTCGGCGGGGATCCCTTGGACTGGCTGTATGAGGACGGTCACCTCAGGCGAGGGGAAGATCGACTCACGCCCGTCGACGTCCTCCAGCGATTCCAGGGCAACGTCGTGCCGAAGGCGATCGGCTCCTACAGCTACGCACCATCCGAGGACGAAGCCTTCGGTGGGCTCGATCACTGGGCACCCGGAGTCGTGGCCGTGGAAATCGAGGTCTCCAAGCTAACCGGCGAGATCAGGGTTACGCGCTGCGCGGGGTTGGCCGACGTCGGCAAGGCGATCCACAAGACTTCGGCCGAGCGTCAGGTGGAAGGCGGGCTGATCCAGGGGATAAGCCTTGCCCTTTACGAGGACGTTGTTTATGGGGACGAGGGGATCGCTAATGACAACGGGTGGGGGTACCGCATCGCAAAGATGACCGACACTCCGCCGGAAATGCACACCATCCTGGTCGAGCACGGCGACGGCCCCGGACCCTACGGAGCGAAGGGGATGTCCCAGACCTCTCTCCCATGTGTCGCTCCAGCGATTGGGGCGGCTATCCGCGACGCCCTCGGAGCTGCGCCGTCTGCTACTCCGTTCACTCCCGGAAAGATTCTCGGCCTGCTCGGCTCGGACCGGTTGGGGCGTCGGGATCCCAGACTGCAGAGGTGAATCTGGTATGACGCCACACACTGCTATGGAGCTGGTCCGGGCCACCTCGATCGACGAGGTCGTCGACGCCCTGAGGATTAAGGAAGGCGCACGAATTCTCAATGGTGGCACCGAGGTCACTAGGCAGATCTCTATGGGTGAGTCGAGTTGTTCGACACTCGTCGATATCAAACGGGTCCCTGGTCTCAGCGGCATCGTCGTAAATGGCGGGGCACTGACCATCGGAGCGACCACCAAGCACTGGGACATCGGCGAGAACGCCGATGTTGCCAGACTGGCACCGGGGCTGGCTAGGGCGTGCGGGTCCCTCGGCAATCTCCGTGTGCGGGCGCAGGGAAGCCTGGGCGGAAACCTCGCTTTCGGCCATCCACAATCCGACCCTGGAGCTGCCCTGCTCTCTCAAGGAGCGACTGTGGTTACTGCCGGTCCTGATGGTGAGCGGCGAATGGACATCGAAGAGGTGTGGATGGGTCCTTACCAGACGGGTCTGGAAACCGGTGAGTGCGTCCTCCGCATAGAGGTGGACCCTCTTGCATCTGGATGGATTGCCGGTTATCGGCGGGTCGAGATCCTCCACCGACCTCCCAGCCTGACGCTTGGTGTCTGCCGGTTCATCGAAGCCGGCACCATTCGGGGAATCCGGATCGGAGTGGGTGGGGTGGGCGATGTTCCACGACGTGTCCGGCGGGTCGAGGAGTTGATTTCTGGAGCACCTGTGGACCAGTGCCGGGAGATCCTGGAGCAGTCACGAGAGGATGTGGTCGATGACATACAGCCAAGAGCCGACCAGGTCTACTCCGCCGAGGAGAAAGTCACGTTGTTCACGAATGTCTTGAGCAGCCTGCTGAGGATGACCATGGAGAGGAGTCATGATGGTCACTGAGATCGACGCGACGGTGAACGGCACCAGATGGCGCGGCGAGGTCGAATCGGGAGCTTCCTTGCTCGACGTGATCCGGGGCCAGATGGGATTGACGGGAACCAAGCGCGGGTGTGAGTGGCTGGCATGCGGCGTCTGCACCGTGCTGCTCAATGGCCGACCTGTGTCCTCCTGTGGAACCATGGCCACCGACATCGACGGTCAGACGCTGGTCACCATCGAAGGACTCGACCGCAGCACTCCAGAGTTTTCTGAGCTGCAGAAAGCCTTCGTAGAAAAGGTCGCTTTTCAGTGTGGCTACTGCACCTCGGGTCAGCTCGTGCTTGCCGAAGCCCTTCGGATTGCTCAAGGAGATGATACACATGAGCCGAACGTGCGGGAATGGATGTCGACCAACCTCTGCCGTTGTGGAAGCTACGTCGGGATCTGCTCCGCCGTGGAGTCCTACCTAGAGCGTACGACCGAACCAGCCACGACCACCGAATAAGGAGACGACGATGTTCAAGATCAACTTTGAGGATGCGCCCACCAAGGAGCTCCGTGGGGGCAGGGGACTGTCCCACCGCCTCATCAACCCGGAGACCGGATGCGCCTACCTGGATTTTCACATCAACGTCCTCAAGCCGGGTTCTGGCATTGGCCCATATCACTACCACTCGAACGCCGACAACATCTACATGGTCCTCAAGGGCCGGGGTGTGGTGACGGTCGATGGTGTCGGGCACGACGTGGGGCCGAGTGACGTTATGCTCTTGAGCCCCGAAGAGCGACACGACGTGCGCAACGCGGGGTCGGAGCCGTTCCATGTCGTTGAGATTAAGGCACCCGCCGACAGCGACTTCATCATCGTCGAAGACGAACGCCCGTGATCGATAGGGACGTTCCCTCCGAACTCCAAGGTTTCGCGGTGGATGAGTCCTACGGCCCCCAGGGCAGGATCGGATTGATAACCGTAGGCTCGACCTTAGAGACACCGTTGTACGAGTTCTACATCTTGGTGCCCCGCGGCGTAGCCCTAGTCGCCAGGCACATGCAGATTCGGACGGTGGACCTCGCCTCCGCCGATAGGGCGCTCTCTAGCCTGACGACTACGGCTGAGGAGTTGCGCCATTACTCCGTTGACTGCGTCGTGGTCCTGGGCGGGCCGATGGCATACCTCGAAGGCGAACCACTGACAAGAGCGGAGGAGATCCGCTCGAGTGTCGAGTCGGCGGCGGGTGTGAAGACCATCTTCGAATGGACGGCTTCGATGGACGCGTTGCACCATCTCGGGGTCGAGTCGGTAGCCGTTGCCACGCCTTTCGTGGACCACAACAACCAACGACTTGCGAAAGCCATGGCCCTCAACCGTTTCGACGTTCGCGCAATATCGGGAGCCGGTCTCGAGGGCAACCCGGATTTCACGGTACAGCACCTCCGCACCTGTATGGACACCGCCTCACGTGCACTCGAGCTAGCTGGAGAGGTTGACGCTCTGTTCATCGCCTGTCCGAGGTGGCCCGTCCTGCCCTTGGTCGAGGAGATCGAAGCCCGTTTCGGTCTTCCGGTGGTGGCGAGCAACCAATCTTGGGTTTGGGCCCTGAAACAGGAGATGGGCCCCTCATTCCCAGTCGTGCCGATCGGCCGGCTACTTGCGGCGTGAAGAAGAGCTTCCGAGCAGAAAGGGAATGAATTGCGTCAGACAATAGGCATCGACACGTACGACGTCCCTACGGTTCGTTCATTCACACAGGCCACTCTCGCCGCTCCTGGAGCGGTAATGCTGTACCTCTCCGGATTCACAGCCCGCAACGAGCAGGGTATCGTGAGCCACCACGGAGACGTGGCCGCTCAAACCCATCTCCTGCTCCAACAGATGCAACGCGTAGTCGAGAAGGCAGGGGGCGCAATGGAAGACGCGGTAAAGATCACGACCTTCGTGATCGATCCGGAAGACATCCCGACGGTAGCCACGATCCGCCTCGAGTACTTCGGAGATCCCGGCCCGGCGTCGTCGACGGTCGCCGTTTCTCGGCTGTTCGATCCCGAACAGCTGGTCGAGATTGAGGCTATGGTGCCCATCGCTCTTGAGCGTCTGACCGTCCCGATGACGAGTTCGCCCGACTGATAGAAAGCGAGAAATGTCCATGGCACAACATACGTACGAGTACGGCGTCCTGCTGCCTCACTTCGGTTCGCAGGCGACCCGGGAGAGGGTCGTGGAGGCATCGAAACAACTGGAGGATTATGGATTCGACTCGGTCTGGGTGCGAGACCACCTGGTGTTCGAGCCCCACGTGTACGAGGAGCAGGACAACACCTTCGTTGACCCCATCGTCGCCCTGAGCGCGATCGCCGCGGTGACTTCGAATATCACGCTCGCAACCGGCTCGTTGATTCCGCATCGACATCCCATCCATCTTGCGTTGCTCGCCGGTTCTCTCGAGTTCATCGCAAGATGGATGGGATGTCGATGCGGAATCAACGAGCCGGTTGCGAGCGTGATATT
>WHTL01000277.1 GCA_009377735.1 Acidimicrobiia bacterium | reverse complement strand
GTGCCGTTCGTGGTGGGCACATCCCGGGTGCGAAGAACGTCCCGTGGAAGATGGCAGCGAACGAAGATGGAACCTTCAAGAGTAGGGAGGAGCTCGAGGCGATCTACGCCGAGCAGCAGGGTCTTGAACCTTCCGAAGACATAATCGTGTACTGCAGGATCGGGGAGCGCTCCTCCCACACGTGGTTCGTACTGTCACACCTCCTCGGATATGAGAACGTCCGCAACTACGACGGTTCCTGGACCGAGTACGGCAACGCCGTGCGGGTCCCCATCGAGAAATAGCCCCTCATCAACCCAGATCGGTGGTCAGGAGATCCTCGTATCGCTCTCGACGTATGATCTCGGTGACGCCTTTATCGTTGACCAGGACAACTGCGGGTCGCGGGATCTTGTTGTAGTTCGAACCCATCGAGTGCCCGTAGGCGCCCGTGACCGGCGTGGCCAGGAGATCACCGGCAGAGATGCCCTCGGGTATGTGGGCATCGTCGACGAGGATGTCTCCGGACTCACAATGCTTGCCGACGATCCGGGCTATCTGCGGTCTCTCACCGTCCACGTTGGTGGGATCGAACGCCTCGTAGCCACTCCCATAGAGCACGGGCCGGGGATTGTCGCTCATGCCTCCGTCGACGGCTACGTACCGGCGGATCCCTGGCAGGTCCTTTACCGCCTCCACCGTATAGACGGTCAGGGCGGCTGAGGCAACGATGGATCGTCCGGGTTCGATCCCGACATCCAGATCACTCAAACCCGCCGATTCCAACGATGCGGTCACCACCCGGCCCAGCTCCTCGAAGTCAGGGGCGGTTTCGCCCGTGACGTAGGCGACACCGAGCCCGCCACCGAGCACGAACTCGGGGAGCGCCCATTCCCGCAAAGCGGGAGCGACCACGTCGATGGCATCTCCGAAGGATTGGCCCCGGAATACCTGGGATCCGATATGGAGATGGATGCCGCGCAGTCTCAGCTTCTTGGACTCGGTGGCTCTCTTCACTGCGGTATGGGCCATGCCGGTGGACAAGGTGAATCCGAACTTGGAATCGTCCTGGCCGGTGCTGACGAAGTCGTGCGTGTGGATCGCCACGCCCGGTGTGACCCGGAGCATGATGTCGACCCCCTCGTCCGGCGACACCATTTCCTCGAGTCGCTCCAACTCGTCAAACCCATCGACGACGATCCGACCAACTCCCGCGTCGAGCGCCATCTCGAGCTCCCCTCTCGACTTGGCATTTCCGTGCATCACAAGACGGTTCGGTGATATCCCGGCGGCCAGTGCGGTGAAGAGCTCACCGCCCGAGGCAACGTCGATCGAGAGACTCTCCTCGACCACCAGACGGGCCATTGTCTTGTTGAAAAAGGCCTTGGCCGCGTATGACACCGAACCAAACGCATGCCGCGCCTGGCGGCACCTCTCTCTGATGTGGCCTTCGTCGTAAACGAACAGTGGGGTGCCGAACCGTTGGGTCAATTCGGGAACGGGATACCCCGAGATATGTAGAACTCCACCCTCCTCTGTTGCGTTGTCGGACAGCAGGGCTCTGGGAAGAGGTGTCGCTTCTCTTGACGTCATGACGGTAGTCTCGCGCTCGTGAGTGAGAAGGGCGACATGAGCGACGAGCAGATTCCACCGCCGGCAGTCCCACGCTTGGCTGGAGGTGAGGGGGTCGAGTCCGGCGGGTCTACCAGCATCAGCCGCATGGTGCTAATGGCATCCGTGACCATTCTCGGTGTGGTCGCTGCGGTGATGCTGGCGATCAGATTACGTGGTTTCCTCTACCTAGTGTTCATGGCCCTGTTCTTCTCGGTCGCTCTTGAGCCGGCGGTGCAGTGGTTGGCGAGGCGAGGCTGGAAACGAGGACGGGCAACAGCCCTTGTCTTCTTCGGCTCCATTCTTGCCTTCGTCGGATTCATTGCAGCTCTGGTACCTCTTATCGTCAATCAGGCAACCAGCCTGGTTGAGTCCTTCCCCGATCTCATCGACTCCGTGTCGAGGTCTCTCAATGATTGGTTCGGTATCGAGGTGGACACCGAGCAGCTCAACCAGGACCTGTCATCGGCTGGTCGGCTCTTCCGCCAGTTCGGCGAGCAGGTCGGAGGCGGGGTGCTGGCGATCGGCCAGACCGTGTTCGGGGCACTGATCAACTGGGTAACCATCGGTCTCTTTGCCTTCTACATGCTTGCCGACGGACCCCGGCTCCGGCGAACAGTGCTTTCGGTCTTTCGCCCGGAGAGGCAGCGTGAGGCCATGAGGATGTGGGAGATCGCCGTGGAGAAGACGGGTGGATACGTCTACTCGAGGGCCCTGCTTGGGGCGGTGTCGGCTCTGTTCCACTCCGTGGCATTCACAGTCCTCGATCTCCCGTTCCCGGTTCCCCTTGGGATCTGGATCGGGGTTCTGTCACAGGTCATACCCGTGGTCGGGACCTATCTCGGGGCGGTGCTCCCTCTTCTGGTTGCGCTCGCCAACAGACCACTGACAGCCCTGTGGGTCTTCGTCGTCATCCTCATCTACCAGCAACTAGAGAACTTTCTCCTGTCTCCCCGGATCACGAAGAGGACCATGGAGATACACCCTGCCGTCTCGGTTGGCTCGATCATGGTTGGTGGCACCCTGATGGGGGTGTCGGGCGTGATTGCATCCCTGCCCGTGGCGGCCATCGTCCAGGCGTTCATCTCGACTTCGGTAGAACGGCACTCCGTGGTCGCGATGCAACAAGAGCGAGATGCGGCCGACGACGACGACGACGAGCCCTGAGCCTTCTTTCTCGACTATTCACGCCAGACGCAACCTTCGACGCGGTAACGTCTGGGCAACGATGATGGCCAAAGGAGAAGTCGCATGACGGATATTGCCGTGGGACCCGGCACCGATGAGATCAATGCCCTGGTCGAGGGGCTGACCATCGTCGACAGCATCGAGCAGAATGCGGCGCGTTTTGGAGACAGACCTGCCCTGCACTGGAAGGAAGGGGATGCTTGGAGGAGTCTGACCTGGGCCGAATACCGGGAGAGGGTCAATTTCGTGGCCGCTGGTCTCCAGGCGATGGGTGTGGAGAACGGTGACTTTGTGGCGATCTTGGCCGGGAACAGACCCGAGCACGTGATTGCCGATCTCGGTGCCATCCACGCCCGAGCGACGGCCGTGACCATTTACTCCACTCTGAGCCCTCCCCAGATCGCATATGTCGCCAACGACTGTGGTGCCAAGGTGGCCATCCTCGAAGGCCCCGATTTCATGAAACGGGTCGAGGAGGTTCGTGAGCAACTCCCCAACCTGCAGCACATCGTCCTCCTCGATGGTGCCGAGCAGTACGAGGCGGCCGACGATGTGATCTCCTGGGACGACTTGATCGCGATGGGGGAAGAGCGTCTCGCCACAGACCCCGAGACAGTGGCACGGGCAGTAGCCGAGATCGAGCCCGACGAGATCGCCACCTTGATCTATACGTCCGGCACCACCGGTGACCCCAAGGGTGTCATCATCACCCACCACAACATCGTGTATACCACCGAGTCCGTGAGACGGACTGTTGATCTCCCCATGCACCTCCGGATCGTGTCCTATCTGCCCATGGCCCACATCGCGGAGCGTATGGCAAGTCACTATGTGGGCACCTACCTCTGTGGCGAGATCTTTTTCTGTCCCGACATGAGCAACGTCCTCGAGTACATCCAGAGGGCAGAGCCACAACTCTTCGTCGGAGTGCCGAGGGTGTGGGAGAAGTTCGCCATCCGTCTCAGGGATCGTTTCTCCGATGCGAGCGGGATCCAAGGTGCGCTCCTGAAGCGAGCCGTGGCATTGGGGGAAAAGAAAGTTACCGCCGACCAGGAGGGTGGGATGCTGGGCTTCCTCGACGGAATTCAGCACAACATTCTGGATCGTGTGGTTCTCTCCAAGGTTCGCTCCCAATTGGGGATGGGAGACCTGTACATCGCCATCACTGCCTCTGCACCCATCGACCCTTCCCTGATCGTCTTCTTTCAGTCGTTGGGGATCCCACTCTTCGAGCTGTACGGCCTGTCGGAGGATTCCGGCCCGGCCACGACAGCTCGTCCGGGTGCGAACAAGATCGGGAGCGTCGGGCCGCCGATAGCGGGTGTCGAGGTGAAGATCGACCAAGATGGCGAGGTCCTGATTCGGGGCGGAGTGACCTCGCCTGGATACTTCCATATGCCGGAGGAGACAGCGGCGACCTTCGACTCCGACGGTTGGTTGCATACCGGTGACCTGGGCACCCTGGACGAGAAGGGAAATCTATCCATCATCGGCCGGAAGAAGGAGATCATCATCAACTCGGCGGGCAAGAACATAGCCCCCGCCAAAATGGAGACGATGCTTTCCAATCATCCCCTCATATCGAAGGCCTGCGTGATTGGTGATGGGCGCAACTACATGACGCTTCTCATTGCGCTTGATGCCGAGGAGGCCCCCGGGTGGGCGGAGTCGCACGGTGTCACCTATGAGGGTCTCTCCCAGTTCTCCCGCGAGGAGGCACTACTGGCAGAGATAGAGCTGGCTGTCGACGAAGCAAACCAACAGGTTGCCCGTGTGGAGCAGATAAAGAAGCACCACATTGTCCCCGACGAGTGGACGCCCGAGTCGGGCGAGGTGACCCCGTCGCTCAAGTTGAAGCGCCGGGTCGTCGAGGAGCGGTACGCCGAGGAGATCGACGCCCTCTACAGCTGAGTGCCCCCACCGTAAGGCGTCCCGTCTAGCCCTCGGGGCGCCTTAGAGTGGACGTGACCACGAGGAGGAAGATTGTTCGAGTTGCCAAATGCCAAGTCCGTTGCTGTGAACCCGTCGCAGGATGATTTGCGGCAGTGGACATTGGAGCTTATGCCACGAATAACGGTCACCGAGTTCGACAACCTCAATTATCAGGCGGAGAAGACGGCGCGGCTGGCTGGCTCCACCTTCTTCATCTCTGAAGAGGAGATCCATCAGAATCGGATTGCCCGGGCAGAAGCGAATGAGTGGGCACAACGCCAGGATGACTACATCGCAGACCGGGACATGGTCCTGATCGAGGGCTATATCGGACCCGACCCCGATTTCCGCACCGGTACCCGGCTATTTATGGAGAAGGCCAATTCCAACATCCCGGCGATGCAGCGACATCTCTACTTTGATCCCGATGACGAATACGAACCGGAGTTCACCGTCATCTACACACCTGGCCTCAAAGCAGAGGGGAAGCCCGACGACACCCTCATCATCGTCGACCTCGAGAATTGGGTGACGAGGGTGATGGGTTCCGACTACTTCGGCGAATCGAAGATGGGAAGTCTTCGCATGTGGAACAAGCTGGTCTATGACCGTGGTGGACTGGCACTTCACTCCGGTCTGAAGACCTTCCCCGGATCCGAGACTCCTGACGGCGAGGAGAAGGCCGCCCTCATTATCGGTCTCTCCGGCACTGGGAAGACAACCACAACGTTTCGGCAACAGCTGGGTTCGCTTCCCGTCCAGGACGACTTCGTTGCCCTGATG
>WHTL01000173.1 GCA_009377735.1 Acidimicrobiia bacterium | reverse complement strand
GAAGGCCTTGCGATCGGCGACCACGTCGCCCATCAGTGTCGTGAAGACCTCCTCCGCTCTGGCGGCGTCGGACATGTCGATACGGAGCAGGGTGCGGGTCTCGGGGTTCATCGTGGTCTCCCACAGTTCGGAGGGATTCATCTCACCCAATCCCTTGAACCTTGAGATCCTCACCTTGGGGTGGTCCTTTTGGAACTCCTCGAGCGCGTCGTCGTCCTTGAGGTAATGCACCTTGGACCCGACCTTGACCCGATACAGCGGCGGCTGTGCGATGTAGACGTATCCAGCATCGATCAGGCCCTGCATATGACGGAACAGGAGCGTGAGTAGAAGTGTTCGGATGTGGGCACCGTCAACGTCGGCGTCGGCCAGCAGAATCACCTTGTGGTACCTGGCTTTGGAGATGTCGAACTCGTCGCCGATACCGGTGCCCATGGCGGTGACTATGTCCTGGACCTCGGCATTCTGCAGCGCCTTACCAAGACGTGCCTTCTCCACGTTGAGGATCTTCCCCCTAATTGGGAGGATGGCCTGTGTCTCGGAGTCACGCGCCGACTTTGCCGGTCCCGCCGCGGAGTTTCCCTCCACAATGAACAGCTCCGACTCCTCGGGGTTCCGACTGGAGCAGTCCGCCAGCTTGTCGGGCAAACCACCCGACTCGAGACCCGACTTGCGTCGGGTGAGCTCGCGGGCCTTCCGAGCGGCCTCACGGGCCTTACTGGCATCGATGGCCTTCTCCACGATGCGGCGTCCTTCGCCGGAGTTGCGTTCCAACCACTCCGGGATGACCCGGTTCAGGGTCTTTTCGACGTAGGACCGGATCTCGGTGTTGCCCAGCTTGGTCTTAGTCTGCCCCTCGAATTGGGGTTGCCGCACCCTGACGGAGAGCACTGCGGTCAGCCCCTCCCTCACGTCCTCCCCGGTGAGGTTGGTGTCCTTGTCCTTGAGCAGGTTTTTGGAGCGGGAGAACTCGTTGATCGCCTTGGTGAGGGCCTTGCGGAAGCCTTCCTCGTGGGTTCCCCCCTCATGGGTGTTGATATTGTTGGCGAAGCTGAGGACGGAGTCGCTGTATCCGTTGGTCCACTGCATGGCGAGGTCGAGCTCGGCATCGGCCGACTCGTCGGTGATGTCGATGATGTGGGGGTGGAGAGCCTCTCTCTTGGCGTTCAGATGCTTTACGAAGTCGATGAGGCCGCCCTTGTAGAGGAAGGTCTCCTCATAGGTCCCTACCTGGACGTCTTCGTCGATCCCCACCTGGGACTCGTCGTCGCCCTCACCTTTTCCGTCCAGATCCCGTTCGTCACGGAATGTGATCTCCAGCCCCCGGTTGAGAAACGCCATCTCCCGGAGCCGTGACTTCACCACGTTGCGGTCGTACTCCACGGTGTCGGTGAACACGTCGGGGTCCGCCTTGAACGAGATGATGGTTCCCGTTCTCTTGATCGCCTTGCCCTTCACCGGTTCGGGGGTGGTGGGATAGCCGTGCTCGAAGCTCTGGGTCCAGACGTGACCTTCCCTACGGACCTCGGCCGTCAGATGGGTGGAGAGGGCGTTCACCACCGAGACACCAACACCGTGCAGTCCACCGGAGACCGTGTAGGCACCTTCCTCGAACTTTCCTCCGGCGTGGAGGGTGGTGAGCACCGTGGTGAGGGCGGACTTCTTGTTCTTGGCGAGCTTCTCTACCGGGATCCCCCGCCCGTTGTCGGTGACGGTGACCGTGCCGTCGGCGGCGATGACCACCTCGATCTTGGTGCATTCGCCGGCCATGGCCTCGTCGACGGAGTTGTCCATCACCTCCCAGATGAGATGATGGAGTCCGCGGGCACCTGTGGAGCCGATGTACATCCCCGGTCGTTTGCGCACGGGGTCGAGACCCTCGAGGACGGTGATGTCTTCTGCGCCGTAGGTTGTCTGCGGTTGGGCTGTCACGGAGGTTCCTTAATCTCTATTACGTCCCGTGATCCGTCGCAGATGGGTGGTCCCATGCCTCGCCCCCTGAGCTTGTCATGGGGTCGTGACAGAAACGCGGCCCAGATGGGCCACCGGCTCCGTTTCGGGCGGGAAATTATGTATGAGATCGGTGTCGATCGGCCCCGGAAAGGCACCCTAACGGACACCTCGACCAGGACTCGACCCATCCAATCTCACACACTTGTTATTCTAGCGGATTTGAGGGGAAATCCCAAGCCTATCCGGAGGTTTTCGGAAGGTGTTTTAGCCCTTGGGCACAGGGCATCTCGGGCCCTTCCCGGAAGACGGGGTCTATGTCGGAGAAGATTGGAATTCCGACAGCGTCCCCACCGATTCCATACCCAACAGCTCCACCACCGTGGCCACCGGACCGGGTCCGGATAGGACGGCTTCGAGAACCTTGCCAGCTGGGTTCGGTGGTGTCGGGATATCGGTGGCGAGAAGGACAATTGGGAGCTCCGGTTCCACGGCACGCACCGCCGCTGCCGACCCCAACTGGCGGAGGATCACATCGATCCGTGTCGCCGTGCGTGCCGAGGTGTACGACCCGACGATGAGGAACCCCACCCGTTCGCCGCGTGGGGAAAGAGCGACCAGATCGAGTGTGGTGCCGGAGCGGTGACGGACCTGGAGCCGGATGTCTTCGTAGCCTGCCGCTTCCAGGGTGAGACGAGCCTGATCCCGCACGGAAAGCCCCTTCGTCACCCCGGCTACGAGCGACGGTTCCGGGGGCTCGGGTGGGCGTAGCCGCTTCGATCCGGCAATCCGTTCTCTGGCCCTCTCCAGATATCGGGGATCGGTGTCGTAGCCGATGTAATGGCGACCGGTCATCTTGGCGGCGACGGCTGTGGTTCCGGAGCCGATGAACGGATCGACGACCACATCCCCGACGAAGGTGAACAGCTCGATGACCCGTCTCGGAAGATCCACGGGGAAGGGAGCCGGATGACCGACGGTCGTCGCCGACTCGGCCGCCATCTCCCACACGTCGGTTGTCGCCTCGATGAACTCGTCCCGCCAGAGACTGGACTCATGCGGCAGGTCCATCTCCCTGCGACGGGTGGGATTCGGCGTCCGATTGAACCTTTCCTTGGACACGACGAGGATCCGCTCGGTGAGATCACGCAGGACGGGGTTCACCGGTGACTGGAACGAACCCCAAGCAGTGGAACCCGACGCCCCCTTCGCCTTTACCCATATCACCTCACCTCGGGCCAGCAGACCCAGATCCTCGAGGATGCGGAGAGCGTCACCGGACAGCGACCGATATGGCTTTCGGCCCAGGTTGGCAACGTTGACGGCCATCCGTCCCCCAGGCTCGAGGATTCGGACACACTCCGCGAACACGTCTTCCAGCATGGAAAGATAGGAGGCGTAGGTATCGGGCACCCTCCCGTTCGCCACATCGCTCTCATACTCCTTCCCCACGAAGTAGGGCGGCGAGGTGACCACGAGGGCAACCGTCCCGTCGGGGATGGCCCCCATATCGCGGGAGTCACCCTCGATGAGAGTGTCAATCACCCCTTCGAGACCGCCGCGGTCGCCAAGCTCCCGGGTCTGGTCGATTATAGGAGGGTCAAACCTCGAGTAGAAGGCGGTGGAGTCGTGGTTCTCCCGCTTCGAAACCCCGAACGCCCTGGTAGCGGTACCCGACCTCGAGGAGGGGGATTGTGCTGGCTCCGTCATCTCTCAGCACCCTACAGACGTTGGGCCGACGAGGCTTGGCACTGGCCGAGGAGAGTGGCGATGCCGTTCGCCGGGTGGCCGCCCTCAACAACCTGGCCCTGACGGCAAGCCAGCGACAACGGCCCGGAGGAAGCGATCGAGCTGACCGAACAGACCCTGGATCTGGCCGCCGGGGTGGGAGACCTTCACCGTGAGGCTGCCCCTCCACAACAATCCATAATCCACCTCAAGGAGGCGGCGACGCTGTTCGCCGAGGTAGGCCGCGACCCGGGCAAGTGTCGCTCTATCGATGATCTCGCGGAGACTTAGACCTGCAGGGGTCCCACCCCAGGGACGATCGATGGGGATGGGACGCATGACGAAGGAACCCAGCTCGCTCATAGCGGCATCTTGGCCGTTGCCGGTGAATGGGGCCAGTCAGGATGAGGTGGATTACTCGCTGAAGGTGGTGTTGGGCTCCGGCGTGTCGGTTTCCTCGGTCGTTCCCCCATCCAGACCACACTGGCGGATCTCCTGGTCGATCTGAAGAGTGAGGCGGTCCATTCCGTCGGCGTGGGCATCGGCGACGGTGCCTGAGTAGATCTGGTCGTCCTCGGATTCCAGGTTGACCGCGGAAGCATCCTCACAGAGATGGAATACGGAGCCGTGCTTGGTCCAGAACACGAGGTTCTCGCCGGTCAGCTCGATCACCTGCTGGGTTTCGGCATCGTACTGCTCGGTCGACGGCGAGTCGAACGACACGCCAAAGAACGAAGCGATCAGGAACACTGCTACCCCGACACCTCCTGCAACGGCTTTCTCTTTGCCGCCCAAATCCTTGCTCAAGAAGATCAGCACAATCAGGGGCACAAATGCAATCACGGTGATGATCGCTCCGAGCTGGTTCTGCACGAAGAAGCGGACCTTGTCCTTCTTCGTTGCCGGATCCAAACGGTTTGCCTGCTTCCACAGCAACGACCCGCCAATCGCCAGCGCACCGATCAGAACGATCAGCACAACGAGTAGCCATAGGTTGATCGGGTCCTGCCTAAGCACCCAGAAGATGGCGAATGCCTCGCCGGCGATTGCGAGCAACCACAGGACGGCGGCGAACATACGGAGCCGCGTTGCCTTTTGCTTTGCCTCGGTGGTCGGTTCCCATCCGGTATCGTGGGCACCGTCCTCGTTCTCGGTGGTCGGCTCTACGCGGACCACTTTCTTCTTTCTCTTTTTGCCCGACATCTCCGATACGTTAGCGTGGCTTGCGTCGACCCGTCCTTGCCCAGCTCGCCTCGGTCCGCTCCGGAGAACACCTTCTACACGCGATCGATATCGGCGTCCGTGGTATGTAGGGCACCAACGGCGACTCGTAGAGAGGGGTCTCCGTCGTCCAGCTCTGCGGAGGTGACGGCCAGGTCGTCTGTGGTGTCACATGCCTCGACCACTCTGAGGCCGACCATCGACCAGAAGAGCAGGACCTCCCCGATCTCGCCCTCATCGCATTTATTGGGCACCCTGGGGCGTCAACGCCTTCTTCCTTAGGGGGCGGCGCGGAGTTCCACCGATTGGATTAGGTCGGTTCCGTATCTCTCGGTCAGCTTGGTTGCCAGACCGTCTACGCCGTATCGGAGCATCCCTAGTGAGGCGCGGTCGGAGACCTCCACCACCAGCACGCCCGAGCGGAGTAACACGGGTTTGCTCTTCTCGTCCCAGGGATTGCCGGCGACCTCGGCCCACTCCGAGGAGATGCGGTCCATCACCTCGGGATGGGGGAGACCGAAACGGGAGAGGAGTTCTCCGAGGGTCTTGTCGAGGCCGACAGGGTCAGTCATTTGAGGGTGCCCCCCTCGAGCGACCAAGGTCGACCCGAAATCGGGACGTCCTCCCGCTTCGCAGAGGAGATGAATGTCTGGGTATCGGGGAGGAGCTTGGCGAGGGCTCCGGATCGATCGTCGTCCAACTCCGAGAAGACGTCGTCGAGTAAGAGTATTGGAGGTTTGCCCGTGCTCTCGGTGAGGAGGCGTTGGGTTGCAAGTCGGATGGCCAGGGCGAGGGTCCTCTGCTCCCCCTGACTGGCATGGAAGCGGGAGTCATGGCTATCGAGGAGGAGAACCGGCTCATCCCTGTGGGGCCCCACCAACGTCATCCGTCGTTCCATGTCACGGGATCTCAACTCGGTGAGAGCCTCGGAAAGGGCGTTCTCGTAGGTTCCAGCCGGTGTCGTCGGGGACAGCTCATTCACCCAGTCCGAGCGATAATCCAGCGCTATATCGACCTCGGCCGACGAGATATCCCGATAGGCGCGTTCCATCTCGGGGAGAAGGGCGTCGACGACCCGGGCCCTCCTCGATACCAGACGCCCGGCCGACTGCGCCAGACGAGCATCCCACACCCCCAGCGTTGCCTCGTCTCGATCCCGTTGTTTGAGGAATGCGTTGCGCTGCCGTAGGGCCTTGGCGAACTCACTCTGATCGAGAGCGGTTATTGGCCAGAGTTGCACCGCCACCTGGTCGAGAAGATCGCGACGGCGGGCCGGACCCCGTTTGATCAGATCCAGGTCGTCAGGAAGGAAGGTGACGGTGCGGATCACCTCGGTGAGATCGGAGCCGAGTCGCAATCGTTGACGATCGAGTTGGATCCGGCGGGGCCGCCCCCTCGTCAACTCGATCTCGACCAGATGCTCATCCTCCTCGTTGCCCAGACCCGCCCTGATCACACCGGACTCGGCATCAAAGGAGATGAGGACGTCATCGGGGCCGCTACGAAAGGAGCGGCCCGACGACAGGTACCCGATCGCCTCCAGAAGGTTGGTCTTGCCGGCAGCATTGGGCCCTATCAGGAGATTCACCTGGCTGTCGGGCGCCCACTCGAGCGACTGATATGACCGGATATCGATCAGACTGATCCATCGGATCACCATCGCCTGTCACACCCGTCGGAGAGTCTCAAACACGGACTGGCATCAACAGATACAGATAGTTAGGGTCTTCGGGGTCGTCCACTACGGCGGGCTTCACCCCGTCGACCAGCTTGATCCGTATCTGTTCGCTGGTGATGGCATTCACACCATCTGCCAGATACCGGGGATTAAAGGCCACGGAGATGGGCTCCTCACCCTTGAACTTACCCTCGAGGTGCTCGGTCTCACCACCAACATCCTGACGGCTGACAGTCACATCAACGCCGCTATCGGACACCTCGAAACGGACGGGGATGTGATCCTCGGCAACGAGAAACACCCTATTGAGGGTATCAAGCATCTCCTCGCGGTTGACCAGAACCTCGGCCGGGAAGCTATCGGGCAGTAGCGAGGCGTAATTGGGGAAGTTCCCATCGATGAGACGGAGACGGAGACTGCCCCGCTCGGAACTGAACACCACCTCGCGATCGAGAACCGCGGTGGTGACCTCGGCCGCACCGACGGTCCTCGCCAACTCGCGCAGACCACGGGCCGGTACCAGGCCCGAACCCTCCAGACCGACACCGACGAGGTCACGGACGGCAAGACGGTAGGCATCGGTACTCACCAACCGCAGCCCGTTGTCTGAAGTCTCGAAGAGAACAGCTGTAAGGATCGGGCGGGCGGCGTCGGTAGAAGCCGCGATCACCACCTGGCCAATGGCATCAGCCAACACTTCCCCGTCGACGACAACCCCGGTTCCCTCCTCGGTGGAGATGGCCGGGAAATCGGAGGCTTCCAGCGGGCGAAGGCGGAACTCCGGCCCTCTCCCCGAGATGACAACCTCGTTCTCACTCGCATCCACCACCACATGACCCGGAGGCATCCGCCGCACGGCGTCGGTCAAGAGCCGACCCGGTATCACTGCTCGTCCGGCATCGGCTATCTCGACCTCGATACCGGTCTGGACGGTGACCTCCAGGTCGGTCCCGGTGATCTGGAGCTTGTTTCCATTGGTCTCACAGAGCAGACCCTGAAGCACGGGGATGGCCGACCGGGTACCGATTGCCCGGAAGGCCCGACCCAGGGCATCGGCAAGGTCATCTCTCTCAGATCGGATTTTCACGGGTTCGGTTGCCTTTCTCCTGTTATTTCAATTTCTTGAAAAGAACCTATCAGACGTAGTAGGTGTTGTGGATTGTGGACATTGGCACTGAGATGCTTGTGGGGAGGGCGTTTCGCTCATGGGGGATTGTGGAGAAAACAGGTGGCTTTCCACGGCCGTCATGACTTCGATCTTGGCATGTGGAAAGGGCGATCCCATATCCACAGACCCATACAGAGGATGTCCCCGGGGAAATCCACAGGCAATTGGAGCTGTGCCCCTCAACGGCCACGGAGACTCTTGGTCAGTTCCGAGACCCTGTCGAACACTTCCCGATCGGTCTGCATCACCCGCTTCACCTTTTCGATGGAGTGGATCACGGTGGTGTGGTCCCTCCCACCGAAATG
>WHTL01000163.1 GCA_009377735.1 Acidimicrobiia bacterium | reverse complement strand
GGGTGCGCCGTCGTCCTGCGTCCTTGCCATCGACGCCGATGCCTCGGCGACACCGCGGCATCAATTCAGCGACATACCACTAGTGGCTCACTCATGACATCGTTTCTCAGCACACGGGGCGGTGACCGTGACCGCAGCTTCTCGGAGATCCTGTTGCGGGGGCTTGCACCGGACGGTGGTCTCTACGTGCCCGAGGAGTGGCCCAACCCTGAGATCAAGGCGGATGACCACGCCGGAATGGTCGCCGAGGTGGTGAAGCCATTTGTGGACGATCCCGATCTGGCGGGCTCCATCTCCACCCTTGCCGCGGCCAGCGCTGCGGAGTTCCGTACCCCCGAGGTCGCACCAGTCGTCCCCATAGGTGACGATCTCCACCTGCTCGAGCTTTTCTGGGGGCCCACCCTCTCCTTCAAGGACCATGCCCTACAACTGGTCGGGCGGCTCTTCGACAAGGTCCTGGAGAAGGAGCAACGCCGCATGCTTGTGGTGGGAGCGACGTCTGGTGACACCGGTTCTGCTGCGATCGAGGGATGCCGGGGACGGGACAACATCTCGGTGGTGATGCTCTACCCGGAGGGCAGGGTGACCGATTTCCAACGACGCCAGATGACGACAGTGCCAGACGTCAACGTCACGGTGGCCGCGGTCGATGGGACCTTCGACGACTGCCAACGGATGGTGAAGACCGCGCTCGCCGACGTCGCCCTCGCAGAGCGGCTCGGTCTGGGTGCAGTGAACTCCATCAACTTTGCCCGGATCATCGCCCAAACGGGTTACTACATGTCAACGGCGCAGCGAATGGGCGAGCCGTTCGATCTCGTCGTACCCACCGGAAACTTCGGGAACATCCTTGCCGCATGGATCGCCCGTCGCTTCGGGGCACCGATCGAACGGCTTGTCGTGGCCAACAATCGCAACCACGGACTCCACGATCTCATAACGACCGGGAGGCTGGTGGGTGGCCATACCGAGCGGACCATCACCCCGGCGATGGACGTGAGTGTTCCCTCCAATCTGGAACGATTGCTCTTTGAGTTGTCAGGGAGAAACCCCGAGCGGATCATCGCGATGCAGACAGAACTGGAGGAGAAGGGTGTCCTCGTCATCCCAGAGCGTCTCAGAAAAGAAATCGCTGAGGTGTTCTCCGCCGGTTGGGTGGATGATTCCGCCATATCCGAAACCATTGGGTCCACGTATCGGGAGCGTGGTGTGCTTATCGACCCCCACACCGCCACCGGACTCACCGTGGCGCTACAAGAGAAGAGAGCCGGTGTCCCCATGGTGGTCGCTGCAACTGCCCACCCCGTCAAGTTTGGCGAGGCGGTGAGGGCGGCCACCGGGGTGACCCCCAATCTGCCGGCTGGCGCCCCCGATCCCATGGTGGGGGAGGAGCGAGAAATTCGACTGGAAAAAGGCACCCTGCAGGGATTATTGGAGTCGATTCACGATCAGAGCTTGGAATCGGAGCGGTTCCCTGGCTAGTATGCGGAGCACACCGTCATTCTGACGGCTGTTCACATTCCCCACCCAACGGGTGCCCGTGTATGTATACACGTGTAGAGGGGACGTGTCACAGGGGATGACCTGCACGGCCCGAACTCTCTCGAGGCACCTGCATGGGCGACAACGAGGTTATTGGATGACCACACGATCGCAACTGCAGAGCAAGTCGATCTCGGAGCTCCGTGAGATAGCATCTTCCGTGGGTATTGATACAGATGGGCTGCAGAAGTCCAAGCTGATCACTGCATTGATGCACTCCGATGAGCACGCCACCAACGACGGCGACGGCGATCTCACGATCGACCTCCCCGAGGCGAAGTCCCGCAAACCGGGCGATTCCGAGAGCGACAACAACAACGAGAAGGGCGCGTCCGAGGATGCCAACGAGGGTTCTGGCGCGGACGGCTCCAGCCAGGACGGTGGCTCTAACGGTTCCAACAAACAGAACCAACAGAACCAACAGAATCGGAACGACGGCAACAAGGGAGGCGGCGGAAAACGACGCAAGCGTCGTCGTCGTGGCAAGGGCGGTAACGAGCCCATAGACGAAAAGGACCTCGAGGTACGGGAGGGTCTGCTCGACATTCTCCCCGAGGGCTACGCCTTCCTCAGGGTGACCGGATACATTCCCGGTGAAAAGGATGTCTACGTCTCGGCGAGCCAGGTTCGTAAGTTCCAGCTCCGCAAGGGAGACCTGATCCGTGGACCGCTGCGGCCACCAAGATCACAGGAAAAGTTCGCGGCACTGGTCAGGATCGACGCAGTCAACGGTGTGAGCGTTGACGAAGCGATGGGTCGCCCCAAGTTCGAGAAGCTCACCCCATTGTTCCCTGATGAGAGACTCCGTCTCGAGGTCGAGGGCAAGGGCCGCTCGGTGCTCACCAGGATCGTCGATCTCATCTCCCCGATCGGTAAGGGCCAGAGAGGCCTCATCGTCTCCCCTCCCAAGGCGGGGAAGACCACCGTGCTCCAAGAGATCGCCCAGGCGGTCACGGTCAACAACCCCGAGTGCTATCTCATGGTCGTCCTCGTCGATGAGCGACCCGAAGAGGTGACCGACATGCAGCGCTCGGTAAAGGGCGAAGTGGTGTACTCCACCTTCGATCGTCCCGCCGAAGAGCACACCCAGGTCTCCGAGCTCGCGCTGGAGAGGGCCAAACGACTGGCGGAGCAGGGCACCGACGTGGTGATCCTTCTCGACTCGATCACACGTCTCGCCCGGGCACACAACCTGGCGGCTCCGGCGTCGGGGCGAATTCTGTCGGGTGGTGTCGACTCCCAGGCCCTGTACCCACCCAAGCGCTTCTTCGGGGCCGCAAGGAACCTCGAGGAGGGAGGCAGTCTCACCATCCTCGGGACCGCCCTCGTCGAGACGGGCTCACGTATGGACGAGGTGATATTCGAGGAGTTCAAGGGTACCGGCAACATGGAATTGCGTCTCGACCGCAAGCTCGCCGACAAGCGGATCTATCCCGCCATCGACATCGAGGCCTCTGGAACACGCAAGGAGGAATTGTTGTTCGAACAGGAGGAGCTGGTCCAGGTCTGGAAGCTGCGTCGTGTCCTACTCGCCCTTGATTCGGGTGCCGCCCTGGAACTGCTCATCGACCGTCTCAAGAAGACACGGTCCAACGCCGAGTTTCTGGCCGATGTGGCCTCTCGCGGTAGCACCGATAAATAGGAAAGAGGATCATGAAGACCGAAATTCATCCCGAGTACGCAGAGACCACCGTCACCTGTTCGTGCGGCAACACCTTTACCACCCGTTCCACAAAGCCCGACACCCTGAGGGTGGAGTTGTGCAACGAATGCCATCCGTTCTTCACCGGCACCCAGAAGCTGGTGGATACCGGCGGTCGTGTGGAGCGCTTCAATCGTCGGTACGGCAGGAAGACCGAGACGCCCGCCGCCGCGAGCAGCACGAGCGCCGAACAAGAAGCCACCACCGAGACGGAGTCGGTAGAAGAAACCGCCGAGGAAACTGCCGAAGAAACCACCTCCTGACACTTCCGGTCCTGTTCGGCCCTCCGTTGAGGAACACCCATGTCTGAGAACCCAAAGCGCATTGCGCCGGAGGCAACCGTTGGCGGCCAGGCGGTAATCGAAGGCGTCATGATGCGTGCTCCCACGGGTTGGGCTGTGGCGGTACGGACCCCCGAGGGCGACATCGACGCCCAAAGTCATGAGCTTCCCCGGTTGTCGTCGCGATCGGTATGGGCGCGGGTCCCACTCATCAGAGGGGTCATGGTGCTGGTCGAATCGCTGACGCTGGGCTACAAGGCCCTTTCCTGGTCGGCCGTCAAAGCCGGTGGCGAGGAGGAAAAACCCATAACCAAGGGTGAGATCGTGGGCTCGATGGCCATCGCCCTGATTTTCGGTCTGGGCCTGTTCTTGCTGCTGCCGGTGCTGGTGTCCGGTTGGTTGGTGGGCGAGGAGAGCTCGTTGCTCTTCAACGCCACCGAGGGTCTACTTCGTCTGGTGATCTTCGTCGCCTACATCTGGGCGATTGGCCGCTCCAAGGAGATCAAGCGGGTATTCGAGTATCACGGTGCCGAGCACATGTCCATCCACGCCTACGAGGCGGGTGAACCACTCTCGGTGGAGTCGGTGTCGCGCCACCGCCCCGAGCACCCCCGGTGCGGAACCAGCTTTCTCCTCTTGGTGGTGCTCCTCTCCATTCTTGTCTTCTCGTTCCTGGGCACTCCTGACTGGCCCATCCTGATTTCGAGTCGCATCCTCGGTGTCCCCGTCATCGCAGGTATCTCCTATGAGATCCTCCGGTTCTCGGGTCTCAGTGGACAGGAGTGGCTGGCTGGCATCATCGCCGCTCCCGGTCTGTGGCTGCAGCGTCTCACCACCGGGGTTCCGGAAGATGACCAGATCGAGGTGGCCATCACATCGTTGTTGTCGGCTCTCGAGGATGAGCAGGTCGCCGAGCTGGAGGTTCGGGGGAGTATCCCCGAGATTGCCCTGAGCTCGCGGGCCCGACGTCCCGCGGTCTGAGTGGGGGGCACGATCGTGGCAATCGATGAGCTGCTGGACAGCACACTTGTGGCACGAGTCAATGCCCTACGTACCGAGTTTTCCGATGTGGAGGCGCAACTGGGCGATCCCCATGTCGGAGACGATCCGAAGAAGTTGGCCACGTTGGGTCGTCGCCACTCCGAGCTGGGCCCAATAATTGATCTGGCCGACCGTCTCCAGGAGGTAGCAACCGACATCGATGAGGCGACCGAGTTGGCCGAAGCCGATCCGGGCATGGCCGACGAGTTGCGCCAACTGGCCTCCGATCGTCGTGCTGAGGCCGAGGAACTGGCGTCGAAGCTACGTAGCGAGATGACACCCACGAACCCCGACGACGATCGCGATGTGATCGTCGAGGTGAGGGCTGCAGCCGGTGGTGCTGAGGCGGCAATCTGGGCAGGCGATCTCCTTCGCATGCTGGAGAGATACGGAGAGCGTCAGGGTTTCCGGGTGGAGGGCATGGACTCCTCACCGTCGGAGACCGGCGGCTACACCAAGGCCACCATCGCCATCAAGGGGGACGGCGCATATGGCCGGCTCCGCTTCGAGGCGGGTGTGCATCGGGTGCAAAGGGTTCCCAAGACCGAGTCACAGGGTCGTATCCATACCTCCACCGCAACGGTGGCCGTTCTGCCCGAGGTGGAGGAGGTCGAGGTGGAGATCGACCCCAATGAGGTCAAGGTCGACGTTTACCGGTCGACGGGCCCTGGGGGCCAGTCGGTGAACACCACCGACTCCGCGGTGCGTCTAACCCATCTACCGACCGGGCTCGTGGTGACCTGTCAGGACGAGAAGTCCCAGCTCCAGAACAAGCAGAAGGCTTTCCGGATCCTGCGGGCCCGTCTCCATCAGATGGCGATGGACGAAGCCCAATCGGAGGTCGCTGGGGAACGGCGCTCCCAAGTAGGAACCGGGGGCCGCTCGGAGAAGATCCGCACCTACAACTTCAAGGAGAACCGAGTCACCGACCATCGGATCGGTATGACGATCCGTCGGCTCGACGAGATTCTCGACGGCGATCTCGACGATTTCGTCGAAGAATTGCGTCTGCGCGACCGGGAGGACCGCATGGCCGAGGAGTTCGGGGCCTGAACGGTCGTCGGCTCGGTAAATGAAACTCCCGGTCGTCCTCACCGAGACCGGCGGTTAGCCTGAGACGGGTGGTCACCCCACCCCTACCCCAACACGAATTGAGACGATTGCGCCAGGTGGCGCGTGGTGATGCTCACCTCGCCGAGCTCATCGAGAGACGCCACCAGGGCGAGCCCCTGCAGTATCTGGAGGGAACAGCCCCGTTCGGACCATTGGAGTTGATCGTCGACGAGCGGGTGCTGATCCCCCGGCCGGAGACAGAGGAGTTGTTCGAAAGGGTCGTAGGATTCGAGCAGGACCCCGAGCTCATCGTGGACATTGGAACCGGTTCCGGAGCCCTCGCACTGGCCCTCGACAACCACTATCCGCTGGCGGAGGTATGGGCCACCGACGTTTCCCAAGACGCCTTGGCCGTTGCGGATCTGAATCGGGAGCGTCTCGGACTGTCGGTCAACTTTGGATACGGAGATCTGTTCGATGCCGTTCCCATGCGGCTTCGCGGGCGTATCGACCTAATGGTGTCGAACCCTCCCTATGTGGCGGCACCCGAGGTCGATTCCTTGCCCGCAGATGTCCGCCGTGAGCCTAAGGGGGCTCTCGTCGCCGGGGAACGGGGGACGGAGGTCATCGAAAGGATCGGCGCCGAGGCGGCCAGATGGTTGGCGCCGTGGGGCCGGTTGGGGGTTGAGATCGGTGAGACCCAAGAGGATATCGCCGGACATTTCGTCGATATCGACACCGAGGTTGGCACAGACCTGACAGGTCGCATCCGTTATGTGCTCGGTCGGTCCCTGATAGGCGATCGGGCGGTTCGGGCCGTGGGTGCTGGCGAGGTGATCGGTGTGCCCACCGATACCGTCTACGGGATCGCGGTTGATCCAACCGACGAGAATGCGGTGGGGGAGCTGTTTCGTCTCAAGGCTAGGAGTGCCCAAAAGCCGATCGGGATCCTCCTGGCAGATGTGCAACAGGCACTCGACCTCGTGGAACTTCCACCCTATGCCCGGGATCTGGCTGAGACCCATTGGCCCGGTGCTCTCACCCTGGTAGCTCCCAGCAGAAACCCTCTGCCAACCGGGGTCGGAGATCCAGAGCGTGACACCCTGGGAGTCCGAGTTCCCGAGCATCTCCACTTCCAGAAGGTGCTCGCGGAGACAGGTCCACTGGCCGTGACGTCGGCGAATCCTAGTGGCGGGCACGATGTCGTAGACGACGTCGAGGCTCGCACCGTGTTCGGTGAAGTGGTCTCCGTCTATGTGCCCGGTCTCTCCGCCCACAGGGCGGGGTCAACGGTGGTGGATGTCACGGACAACAAGCCCATCGTGCTCCGGGAAGGCCCCATCTCCATCGGTTAGAGGGTGGGCGCCGATATGGTGTTTTGATGACCCGACTTGGTGCCATTTTGATAGTTTCGATGCTGGTCGTCGCGTCATGTAGCGACGGGTCGGCCGGAAGCACCACGACGACGAGTGCCCCGGCCACCACCATCCCTGAAGGGTCCACCACACCCGCGACCTCCCCACCCACGACGAGTGCGCCCGAGGTGTGGGAAGATTCAGCTTGTCTCGGGAGATTCGACCCACCACGTGCGGCCCCTCCAGACGGGTTCGTCCCACACTTCGTTTGTGAGGACGATCCCACCCGGATCGCCCCAGTGGCCCGGGGTTTCCGGGACCCGATGGAGGCGATCGATGTGGTTCTCGACGGCCCAAGCGAGACGGAGGCGGCCGTGGGGTTCGTCGGCGTGGGACACGCCGGCGGCTATGACTTGTTCGAAGAAGAGGACACCATCGAAGTGGTGCTTATCGAGCCAACCACACCCGAACTCGCAGCTGCCGTCAAAGCAACCCTGGAACGGGGCACGACAAAAGAGGTAACGGTCCGCTAGGAGGTGGTGGTGAGATTCAGCGGTCGATGAGGAAGACACCGGATCGCATTTTGGGGGTGAAGTAGGTGGATTTGGGGGGCATGGTGTCGCCGGCTCGGACCATTCTCTCCAGGGTTTCCCACGACGGGGGATGGCTGGTGATGACCAAGGGGGCGGTGGGGACGGGACCAATGGCCGGTCGTACCTCGAAGTCGGAGATTCCGAGTGCGGTCCCGAGGATTTTCTCGTCGATGACAGCGGCATCGATGGTTCCCTCCTCCCAACCGGAGATGGAGAACCACTTCCCGTCCCAGAAGAGATGGACTCGGCCAGAGGAGGTGGGTCTTCCCGGTTGGTTGAGTGCATCGACCTTGAGTCCGGTTGCGGTGATCCGTGATGGAACGTCGGTGGTCACGGTGTGGGCGACCCGGTCGAAGCCGGTGCTCCCCAAGGAATCTGCCGGAACGAAGGCGCATAGGACCGAGGGCGAGCCCGCGGCATGGGCTGCCGCCGTCCGGTGGTGGCCGTCGACGATGATCCCCGCTTCTACTGCGTCCATGGCCGATATGGCATCGTCGGGCTGCAGCAGCCACACCGTCACCGACGCCCCGTCGGCAGCCGACTCCAGATAGGGCGGCGTAGGCAGAAATCGTTCCGCCAGGGCATCGGTGAGGGGATTCGGTTCGTGAGCGACCGTGACCGGACTCGACGCTATTCCAACCAAACGCAGAAAGTCGGCCAGGTCGCCGACCCGTTCCGCCCTGGTCTTCTCGTGTCCGAGGATCGTGGATTCGAACTCTCCGATCGGGACGTCGAGGACCAAACCCGTTATGGAGATCCCCTCCTCGCTGATCCTCGTCAACGCTGCGAACGGTCCTTTCGGTGCCAGGAACTGGCCGTTGTGTCGATACTCCGCAATGCGCCGGGCACAACTCTCCAAGGCAGCGGTGTCGGGCTTTCCCAGGGGCAGGGCGCCAAGGAATGAGTGGGGATGTTGGTCGAGGTGACGTCGTCGACCGGACTCATCGAGGGCGTCGTATGCCGGGGCGATGATGGCGTCGGCCCAATCCGGGGCAACCACCATCCCGGAGAGGGGCAGCGTCTTCATCACGCCCAAGCTTATTGCTGGC
>WHTL01000121.1 GCA_009377735.1 Acidimicrobiia bacterium | reverse complement strand
GGAGGTGGTCGACGTTGTGGCAAGGCGCGATCAGCCTACATTTCGACACCGTCGACCATGCGGTGTGTGCGGAGGTGGTCGACGTTGTGGCAAGGCGCGATCAGCCTACATTTCGACACCGTCGACCATGCGGTGTGTGCGGAGGTGGTCGACGTTGTGGCAAGGCGCGATCAGCCCACATTTCCACACCGTCGACCATCAGAGCCGGGAATTCAGAGAGCTGACGCTAGGGAGCGGCGACGGCCCGTCTCTAGGAGTTGCTTTCGGCAACGATCGAACTCCGTTGTCAGCATGGTCCAGGTGTAGCGAAGAACGACCAGACCGAGGGCGGCGGCTGCATTGTCGCGCTGACGGTCGCGTTCGAAGTCGCTCAATCTGGTGTGATACTTACGTCCATCTCCCTCGAGTACTAGCCCCCAGTCGTTGATGAATGTGTCCACGATCATCAAACCATCCTCGGCGGGCAGCGGCACCTGCCTGGTCGTTGGAGGAACATCGGGATGATCCACCAACTCATCGAGGAGTCGTTCGATCTGATTCGGCTGAGGCTGCCAGGCATCGGGGCGTCGCATGTCGAGGAGCTCAGCCAGTCTGGCGATGCCCCGAACTCTCCCCCCAATGGATCGACGAAACACGGGCTCAAACCCGTCGATCGTGACTGCCTTGACGAACAGCCGGTCCTCAACGACTTCGTCGAGATCGTGTGTGCTTAGGCGTCCTGCCAGATGAAGGATTGTCTCATACGGATCGGTCATGGTGAATCCGAAAAGCCGTCTGGTGTGCAGGTCGTCGAAGTATTGCGTTCTGAATACCCGTGCGATTGGAGAGCGGGTATGGATGGTTTCCGGCACGATGATCTCTGGTTTGACACGACGAAAACCCTCGAAACCAAGTAGGTAAGCCGCGCTCTTGCCAGCGATGAGGCACCGTGGCTTGCTCAGTATGGACGCCGAAAGCTGACGCTCCCATGTGTGTGGTGCGGACGCCATGGCGAAGGAGGCGCTGGCCAACCGGATCCACGCGCCGGAGTCGAGGCGATATTGGATCTGGCTGTGAGAGAATCCGCATTCACGAGCCTGGTCACGGGAAAAGCAGCCATGTTGCCGAGCCGCTATCGCATCCAATGTTCGCTCCATAGCCGGAACGTGCCACAGACCGCCCCACGATGTAAGGGGTTCGTGGAAGCCAACTTCCGCACCGTCGACCATTTGAGGAGGCGGGACCAGGGTCGAGGTTGTGAAAAGGCGTGATCAGTCCACAAATTCACACCGTCGACCATGCGAGCGTGCGGGACCAGGGTCGAGGTTGTGAAAAGGCGTGATCAGTCCACAAATTCACACCGTCGACCATGGCAGCCCAGGAGGCCCTCAGGTGCAATTACCCAGTGTTTCTCATTCCGGCGGCTATGCCGTTGACGGTTAGGAGGAGGGCCCGATGGAGTTCTGGGTCTTCGGTGGAACTTTGGCGGGTACGATCGAGCAGGGTCACCTGGAGATGGTTGATGGGGTCGAGATAGATGTCCCGCACCTCCAAGGTGCGCTTCAGGATGGGGTTCTCCTCCATCAGGTCCGAACGGCCCGTGAGTCGGAGCAGTTCCTCGACGGTTCGGTGGTATTCCTCCTCTATTCGGGTGAACAGATGGTGATGACTGGGATCGACCAGGGTCTCGACATAACGACGGGTGATCGCCAGATCGGTCTTGAGAAGTGTCATCTCGACATTGGACATGAATGTCTGGAGGAACAACCAGTCCTCGAACATCGAGTCGAGTAGGTCGCCGAAACCGTTCTCGCGGGCTTGGGTGAGACCGGTGCCGACACCGAACCAACCCGGCACGATTTGTCGTGACTGGGTCCACCCAAAGACCCATGGGATGGCCCGCAGATCGTCGAGACCGAGCGAGTCCGACCCACCGGGACGACGCGATGGGCGACTACCGATGTTCATCTCGCCCAGTTCCTCAACGGGTGTGGACCCAACGAAGTACGGCACGAGGCTGGGATCGTCCACCAAGGCCCGATAGGCCTCGTAAGACGCCGTAGACACGATCTCCGCTGCTTCGGTCCACTCCTTGAGAACCGTCTCCGGCTGTCGCGATACCCGGTGGAGGAGTGATGCCTCGAGGACCGAGGCGGTAGCCAGTTCGAGGTTGCGGTCCGCCAGGGCCGGTAGACCATACTTGTCGGAGATGACCTCACCCTGCTCGGTGAGCTTGAGGGAGCCATCGATCGTGGCGTAGGGCTGGGCGATGATCGCCTCGTGGGTCGGTCCGCCCCCTCGTCCCACCGTGCCACCACGACCATGAAAGAGACGAAGGGTGACACCGTGCTTCTGGGCTGCACCACGCAGGACACGCTGGGCCTTGTAGATTTCCCACTGCGAGGTGGTGATCCCCCCCGACTTGTTCGAATCCGAGTACCCCAGCATCACCTCCTGGACATCGCCACGCATTCCCACCAGGGACCGATACTCGGGCACGGAAAGAATACTGTCGAGGAGTTCGCCAGAGGCACGAAGGTCGTCGATCGTCTCCACCAGCGGGACGATTCCGATCCGTGCCACGCCGGCACCGATATCGATCAGACCCGCCTCTCGTGCCAGGACCGCCGCGCCAAGGACGTCTGCTGGTGTCTCCGTCATGGAGATGATGTAGCTCTCAACCACGTCGTGCCCGTAGACCTCCTGGGCCTCCCTAATGGTGACGAAGGTGTCCAACGTGATTCTGTCGCGCTCATCGAGCATCGTCGTTGGACCCGACAGCGGCCGAGTCCCGCCGATCTCGTCGGCGAAGACCGTCAACCTCTCGTCATCGTCCATCTTCTCGATATCGAGGCCAACCTTGGAAAACAGGGAGGTGAGGACACGGTTGTGCCACTTGGCGTGCTCTCGGACATCCATCATGGCGTAGTGGAATCCAAAGGCGTCAACATTGCGGATGAGACGTTGCAAAGATCCGTCGGCGATCACCGCACCATGATGTTCCAGCAGACTGGCATGCATCGTGTCCAAATCCGACCGGAGGGCGTCCGCCGACAGGTACTCGGTGTTGGGATCCACCTCGGAGCCGTCGATTATCCGTTCTCTGGTGTTTCGAAGGCGCTGGTGGATGTAGGCGAGTCGGAGTCGATAGGGCTCCTCGGAATTGAGGCGGTGGAACTCCTGCCACACACCGGGGAGCAGCGCGCGCTCGCTGCTCAGTTCCGCGGCCATGGCGTCGGAGATGTCGACGATTCGTGATGAGGTTGACAGCTCTTCGGCCACTTTGGCCACGGCATCCATGTGGGCCCGAATGCAACGGTCGTGCTGGAGACGTAGCACTCCCATCGTCACCTCTGCCGTCACGGCCGGATTTCCATCGCGATCGCCGCCCACCCACGTTCCGAACCGGATCGGGGAGGGATTGGTGCGGTCGGTCAATCTGTGGAGCTGAATCTCGACTTCCTCGGCGAGATCGGGCAGCACCTGGGAGAAGAACTGGTCGAAGAAGTAGAGCATGGAGCGAGCCTCGTCCAGGGGCTCGGGGCGGGCGAGCCTGAGCTCGTCTGTTTGCCAGATCTGGTCGATGATTTCAGTAATCCTTCGATCGACCCGATCCGTGACACCCTGTCCTGTTCTGGGATCCAACCTCTCCTCGAGGAGATCGGCGAGTTTTCCCAACTTCCTCAGGACGGTCCGTCTCGCCGCCTCAGTCGGATGAGCCGTAAAGACTGGTCTGAGCTCTAGTCGGCCCACCACCGCGTCCACCAATGCGGGATCGAGATCTGCCTCCAATATTCGCTCCACGGTGGCCACGAGGAGTTGGTCGTCCAGATCGGCGAGTTCGCCAACGCGATGTACCTGCTCAGCGACGTTTGCCAGATAGAAGTAGGTGGTGAATGCCCGCACCAGGTCGATGGTGGTTGGTAGGTCGAGGGGTCTGAGTAGCTCGTCGAGGGAACGAAGGGCGTCGCTCTCTCCACCTCGAAACGCCTTGGTCTCGGCCCTGACCTTCTCCACCAACTCCAGGAGATCGGCACCGTGTTGTCTGACCAGGGTCTCCCCGAGTTGATTGCCCAGGCGACGGATGTCCGCCCGCAAGGATTCGTCACGTTGGGCCAATTCCATGGCAAGAGGGTAGGCAGGGGTTGGGTGTGTGAGAGAACGACGCCCAATGACGTACCGAATAACTCTCCGTCTCACCGAGGAGGTATCCTGGGGGTAATGTTCGACACCCTCACCTCACGCTTCGAGGATGTCTTCGTTCGTCTCCGCGGGAAGGGGAAGCTCTCCGAGGCGGATATCGATGCCGCACTCCGCGAGGTGCGGCTCGCCCTTCTCGAAGCCGATGTCAATGTCGTCGTCGTCAAGTCGCTGCTGGAGCGAGTGCGGGAGCGTGCCTTGAGCGACGAGATCTCTCAGAGCCTCACACCCGGTCAGCAGGTCGTCAAGATTGTCCACGAGGAACTGATAGCAACACTCGGATCCGAAGCCGTGGGTCTGGTCCAGACTTCACCACCGTTGGTGATCCTGATGGTCGGTCTCCAGGGATCGGGTAAGACCACCATGACCGGCAAACTCGCCAAGGAACTGAAAAGCAAGGGCAAACGCCCCTTTCTGGTAGCGGCCGATCTGCAGCGACCTGCCGCTATCGATCAGCTGCAGACCTTGGCAGCTCGGGTCGACGTACCGGTGTATGCCGAGCACAAGTCTCGAGTTCGGCGGGTAGTCGGGGCAGCCATGAAGGAGGCGGCGAAGGAGGGGTCCGACGTCGTCATCATCGACACCGCCGGTCGTCTCCAGATCGACTCCGAGCTGATGGACGAACTCGCAGACGTGGTAAAGATCGCCGACCCCGACGAGATCCTGCTCGTGGTCGATGCCATGACCGGTCAGGACGCTGTCAATGTGGCGCTGGGCTTCAACGACCAGGTCGGTCTCACGGGCGTCGTGCTCACCAAGCTCGATGGGGACGCCCGAGGAGGTGCAGCAATCTCGGTGCGAGAAGTCACCGGAACCCCTATCAAGTATGCGGGTATTGGTGAGGGCTTGGATGACCTCGAGACGTTCCACCCGGACAGGATGGCATCGCGGATCCTCGGGATGGGTGATGTCCTCACACTTATAGAGAAGGCCGAGGACACCTTCGATCTTGAACAGGCGGAGAAGACGGTCAAGAAGCTCGGAAAGGGTTCGTTCGACCTCGATGACTTCCTTACCCAGTTCCAGCAGATGAAGCGGATGGGGCCGCTCCAGGACATACTTGCTATGCTGCCGGGGGCCGGTTCCGCTCTCCGTGACGTGGAGGTCGATGATCGTGACCTGAAGAGGGTCGAGGCGATCATCCAATCGATGACTCCCAGCGAGCGACGGGATCCCCGTGTAATCGGTGGAAGCCGAAAACGACGGATCGCGACTGGATCCGGCACAACACCGCAAGATGTCAACAGACTTCTCAAGCAGTTTGGTGATGCACAGAAGATGATGAAACAGATGGCCGGCGGCCGGGGAATTCCGAACATCCCCGGACTGACACCCGGCCGAGGGAAGAGGTAACGCCATGGCCGTCAAGATGCGTTTGATGCGCATTGGAAAAACCAAACAACCGGTATATCGGGTCGTCGTAATGGACGGGCGCAAGCCCCGAGACGGACGCTACATCGAACAGATCGGGCGTTATGACCCCCGACCGGACCCATCGTTGGTTGAGATCGACAATGATCGTGCCGTCGATTGGCTGGGCAAGGGCGCCCAGCCAACTGAGACCGTACGAAAGCTGCTCGAGATCTCGGGTGCTTTCGGTCGCCATGCGGTGGCCAGCGGGAAGGTGCACACCGTCGGCGCCGCCGCCCCCACCGAGACACCGGTCGTCACTGACGATGAGGTCGGGGAAGACGCCATTTCGGCGGAGATCAACGAGAGCGAGGAGGAGTAAACGTGGCGGAGACAACGATTGTTGAGAATGTCGTTTCATATGTGGTTGGTCACATCGTCGAGGACAACGACGCCGTGACCGTGACACCGGTGGAACAGGGACCGTCGGAGGTCCTCATCGAGGTCCGGACGGCAAAGTCCGATATGGGACGGGTTATCGGACGTCGTGGGCGCGTGGCTCGGGCGGTTCGGTCCGTGGCGGCCCTCGCCGGCGAGGAAGAGGGCGTCGAGACCGATGTCGAGTTCGTCGACTGACGACGAACCGGTCCTGGTGGGGACCCTGGGCCGTCCCCATGGGCTCCACGGTGAGCTCACAATTCGACTCGAGAGTGATTTCCCAGAGCGATTTTCTCCCGGCATGGTCCTCGACACCGACCGCGGGTCGTCTCTGACTGTCGAGGCCTTTCGACATGGTCCCAGGTATCCGCTGGTCTCCTTCGAGGAAGTCACTGATCGGGACACCGCCGAGACCTGGCGCGGAGCACGGCTAATGATCGAGGCCGGATCGCGACGATCGCTGGACGACGGCGAGTTCTGGCCGGAGGACATTGTCGGCCTCACCGTTGTCGATGAGAACGGTGTCACAGTGGGTACCGTCGTCGATGTGATCCTCACCGATCTCCAGGACCGGTTGGTGATTTCCACATTGAATGGGAGGGCCGAGATACCACTCGTTGACGATCTGGTGCCGATGATCGACGTGGAACAAGGCCTCGTGACGGTTACCCCAATCGATGGATTGTTCTAGTCGCTGGCAACAGGAGGTTCGACCTCGATGGCGATACCGCCCACCGCCACTCCGTCACGCTGAGGCACCACCTCAATGACTCCTTCGTCTGGCTCCATCTGAATCTCCGTCTCGAAGCCAGTCCACGGCTGCGCACCCTCCACTTCCTCACGTAGAACAAGGGTGGAATCGGTTCCCGGAGCGACCACCCGCAGCGCAGAGCCAGTGGTGTAGCCGGCTAACACGACCGTACCGGGGGTGCCGTCACGGGCGGAGAAGCTGACCAGGACGATGTTGTCCGTCATCATCGGTGTGGAGGCGATTGGCTCACCTCCGGGGTGCAGTTGGACCTCGATCGTCCCCGGGGACCGCGACGTAGTAACCCTGGCCAAGGCGTCGTTGCTCAACACGAGGTCGGCGAATCGGGTTCCGTTGTCATGGACCGGCACGTAGATGGCCGACACGAACCGACTCTCGACCAGCTGTTGGGCTATCAGGGTCTCGGTCAGGTCGAGTTCGATGCGGAGCACTCCCACCCCACGACGAAGCAGCGCGGCGAAACCCGGGGGAGTGGTTGCCGGTGCCCCGTTGGTCGTCTCGAATCGGAGTATGAAGGCCTCGCACTCGCCACGATCCTCCCATGTGATCGATGACAGCAGCCCGGCATCGGATGGTTCGGTAAATGCGCCCGCCAGACCCTCCTCTACCAGCGGATCGGCGCCGCCGCAGCCCTCGCCGTGCATCGTGGTGGTGGGGGCAGCCGCATCGGTGGTGGTTGGTGACACAGGCTGGGCCGGGTTGCGGGGCATCGCCTGGCCCACCATCTCCCCACCGGAGCAGCCGACGAGAAGATACAGGAGAAGACCAATTCCAACACGACGCCACATGCACTAGAGGTTATTCAGCGATTCCCCAGTTCATGGCGGTTCAGTTGGCACACCACTAGTTTTACGCAGGTGAAGGTCACTGTCCTCACCCTCTTTCCCGAGATGTTTCACCAGCCGCTGTCGGTGTCGATAGTGCAGCGCGCCGTGGAGTCGGGGGCGCTAGCGGTAGATCTCTATGACATCAGGACCCATGGAAAGGGACGGCACCGCCAGGTGGACGACGCCCCCTTTGGGGGTGGTGCCGGGATGGTGATGGGGGTGGAGCCGATCGTCCATGCATTGGAGGCGGTGGAATCGGGGCACCGCGTCGTGTTTACTCCCGCGGGGAAGAGACTCCACCAGGTTGATCTGGATCGGTGGGTGGGTCTGGACCATCTGATCCTCGTCTGTGGACGGTATGAGGGTATCGACCAGAGGGTGGCTGACCACTTCGCCGACGAGGAGATCAGTCTCGGCGACTTCGTCCTTGCAGGCGGCGAGGTACCCGCATTGGCTGTTATCGAGGGACTCGCCAGACTCCTCCCCGATGTGGTCGGGAACCCAGAGTCCGTAGTCACCGAATCGTTCCGCGATGAGGGACTCCTCGAAGAGCCGGTGTACACACGACCTGCGTTATTCCGGGGGATTGGCGTTCCAGAGGTGTTGTTGTCGGGAGATCACGAGGCGATCGCTGCCTGGCGCCGGGAGCAGCGGGTGTCCCGAACCGAACGGGTTCGGCCGGAACTCCTCTGAGACGTTTTCGGCCGTAACGCAGGAGCTGATAACATCTACGCTTCCCACCGGTTTCCCGTGGACTGCCGGTGTGTCTTCGAGGAGTTTCCGATGAACGAAATCCAAGCGGTAGAGAGCGCGCACGTCCGTGACGACATTCCCGAGTTTGCGTCTGGCGACAATGTCAAGGTGCATGTCAGGGTCGTTGAGGGCGGTCGAGAGAGAATCCAGGTATTCGAGGGTTTGGTGATCGCCCGAGATGGCGCCGGGGTTCGGGAGACGTTTACGGTTCGCAAGGTGAGTTTTGGGGTGGGGGTCGAAAGGGTGTTTCCCGTACACGCTCCGATCATCGCCAAGATCGAATTAACGAGACGGGGTGACGTTCGTCGCGCCAAGCTCTACTACCTGCGGGACCGGGTTGGGAAGTCGGCCCGAATTAGGGAGAAGCGAGACTGACTGAGGTGGATTCCGGAGAGCGCGCCAGGCATCTCCGGCCCGAGGAGAGCGAACCGCCCCACGCGGATCCACCTGAAGAGACCGACGGAGCCGAGGATCGCAAACGGGGACTACCGGCGATCATCGAGCTCCCTCTGCTCCTCATCACCGCACTCACCATCGCCGTCCTGGTGAAGACCTTCCTGATCCAGCCCTTCTACATTGACTCGGGTTCGATGGAACCGACGATAATTCCCCAGGATCGGGTGATGGCTTGGAAGTCCCCCTTCGATGGTCCAGAACCCGAGCGTGGGGACATCATCGTTTTTCCTGATCCCAGGTTCCCAGCACCTGAGGAGACTCCAGTAGAGATGGCGACACGCCATGTCGCCGAGGCTTTGGGTATCCCCATCGGGCATGACGATCTGATCAAGAGAGTCGTCGCCACCGGTGGCGAAACCCTCGAGATTCGAGATGGGTTCGTCCTGATCGACGACTCACCGATCGACGAGCCCTATATCAGCCCTGGGTCGAGAATGCCCGACTTCGGACCGGTCACGGTCCCGGAACGCGATGTTTTCGTAATGGGGGACAACCGGGGAAACAGCATCGACAGTCGGCGGTTCGGCCCCGTCCCTGTCGAGAAGGTCATTGGTGTTGCCGTGGTCAGGATCTGGCCGCTCGACCGCATCGGCGGTCTCAGCGAGCCCTGAGCGAGCCCTGACCGGCATCTATCCGGATTCTGTCACCTCCGGGATGTAGAACCAATCACCAGAGTCTACCGACGTGCGACGGAGGGTTGGCGATCGAGTAGAGGATTACCGGTCTTGGAAACACACACGCCTGGCACTTTTGGACAGTGGGGAGAGCTGGTTGCCTGCTGGTTCCTCGAGGGTCGCGGTATCCAGATTGTGGCTACCAACGTACGGGTGGGACGGGGTGAGATAGACATCGTTGCCCGCGACGGATGTGACATCGTGGCCGTCGAGGTTCGCTCTCGACGTGGCGATCTTGGGGAGGTCACCGCCGTCGATATGAGCAAGCTGGCGCAAATGAACCGAAACGCACGAGCTGTGTCGGCAAGTCGGGTCGATCTGGTAGTGATAGCCGCCGGCACCAACGGCATCCAGATCCAATGGTCAGCGGCCTTGAGTTGGTAGTTGGCCCCCTCTGACGGCCGCCTTTCCGTATACCCGCCGGAGTTCCTTGTACCAACATCCCCGATGCCAATGACGGCGGAGGTCCGGGGCGTCATTCGGCACTACTACCAGGTGAAAAGTGCCTGGGGAGATGGTGAGTTCGCAACCCGGGCAGATGTACTGCTTGCGAGCCGCGTACGGCTGCACCGGGGTGACCGTCATCCCCCGAAGATCGCCCATGCCACCAGAGCCGCCACAACGGCGACCACAACGATAAGAGTCACCACATCGGCAACTGAGATCCGTCCGGGTCGGAATGGATTGAAACCCATGCCGCCGACGGTACAGCAGATCGTCGGGGGTCCATGAACCGCTTTGTATGGCTCACTCTCCACGCGCCCTAGTGGTGTGTCCTCGAAATAGCTACGCAGTCTCGCCGGGCCTAGACGCCGCTTGCTGCGTCCTCGTCCTAGACGCACCGCATTGGGTGCGGCCGACACACGTTTCCATAACGGCAGGCTCATGGGAACGTATGTAGCTCGTCCTGCGTCCTTGCCATCGACGCCGATGCCTCGGCGACACCGCGGCATCAAT
>WHTL01000415.1 GCA_009377735.1 Acidimicrobiia bacterium | reverse complement strand
ACGGCACTTTACGGCACCGGCGGGGGAGTAACCATCGATTCCGACCCGGCGGGGGAGTACCTGGAGTCCAGATGGAAGATTGCAATCCTCACCCATACCGCCGACTTCTCGCTCTTGGAGACGATGCGTTCCGGGGCCGACGGCAAGATCTATCTTCTTGAGCGTCATCTCGACCGCCTCGCCTCTTCAGCGAAATATTTTGATATCTCGCTCGATCTGGAAAGCGTCCGGGATCCGCTGGCGACTGTCGGGGGACCGGCGAGGGTGCGTCTCACGGTGGATCGTTTCGGCGGTGTCCACGTTGAGACATCCCGCCTGCCAACGACGTTGGCTCGTCCGCGTGTCGTCCTAGATGACGTACCTGTCGATCCGTCCGACCCATTCCTGCATCACAAGACCACCAACCGAGCCATCTACGAGAGAGCGATGGCCCGTCATCCCGACGCCGATGACGTCATCCTCATCAACGACGACGATCTGGCAACCGAGACCACTATGGCCAACTTGGTGGTCCAACTCGATGGTGTCTGGTGCACCCCACCGCTCGATGACGGCTGTCTCGCCGGGATCGAACGTGGTCTCCTGCTCGAGGAAGGCAAAGTAGAAGAACGGTCAGTGCGAATCAGGGACCTGGACCAGGCTACCGGTCTGGCCCGGGTCAACTCGCTTCGTGGTTGGGAAGACGTCGAGTTCCTCAGCTCCCCCATTTCTTGATTAGCGCGTCTGTGTCTTCATCGATGGTGACGGGGCGGAGAGAGTCGTTGGAACCGGTAACCACCAGTGCCACTGCCACGGCAAACTGCTCCGATGGTGTTTGCTCCCAGCTCGGTCCGTCTTTCCAGGTGGTGCCGTGTACGAAGCCCTGTGATTTGAGAAACGCCCGACGGGGTGCCAGCTCACAGCCCAAGTCGACGTGATATGCCAGCTCGTGAACGATACTGACCCGCAATTGGGGCTCGGTGGCTGGGACTCGGACGATCACGGTTCCTGACTCGGGTAGATATTGGGCACGGTCGTCCAACTCCCAGGCATGTTCGATCGTCGCCTCGGATACGCATTCCGCGAGTCGGGGGAGGGCTGTGATCATTTCACTGCGGACCTCATCGACCACCACGGCAAGATCCGGTGGGAGCGAATCCTCGAAGCTGGAGCACGACGCTAGCGACACCAGAACGAGTCCCATGAGTAGCAGCCGACGTAGCACCAGGTCAAAGATACCTCGGTTCGCCGATCTCGTTATGTCAGAGGGACAAACTACAATGGTGTTGTCCGCTGCCACGAGGATGTTCCTTGTCTGAGATCGTGATCCGCGGGGCGAAGGAGCACAACCTCAAGGATCTGACGGTTTCCCTTCCCCGTGACAAGCTGATCGTCTTCACCGGTATCTCCGGGTCTGGTAAGTCGTCCCTTGCCTTCGACACGATCTATGCGGAGGGACAGCGTCGCTACGTGGAGTCTCTGTCCGCCTATGCCCGTCAGTTCCTCGGTCAGATGGAGAAGCCGAACGTCGACTACATCGAAGGTCTATCGCCGGCGATTTCGATCGACCAGAAGACCGCAAGTCGTAACCCTCGGTCGACCGTGGGCACAGTCACCGAGATTTGGGACTACCTGAGACTGCTCTACGCCCGGATCGGGGTGCCCCACTGTCCCAACGACGGTCTTGAGGTCAAACGACAAACCGCCCAGCAAATCGTGGACCAGATTCTCGAGCTCAAGGAAGGTACCCGGTTCCAGGTTCTTGCCCCCGTTGTCAAGGGACGCAAGGGTGAGTACGAGCAGCTTCTGAAGGATCTAGCCAAGGATGGGTTCGCACGGGCCCGCATCGATGGCGAGGTTCGGGATCTCACCGAGGACATCCGGCTCGACCGATACTTCCAGCACACCATAGAGGTGGTGGTTGACCGTCTGGTCCTCAAAGAGGGCATCGACCAACGTTTGACCCAATCCCTCGAGACGGCCCTTGCACTTGCCGACGGGACCGTCGAAATCGACGTCTCCGATGGCGATACGATCGGCTTCTCCCAGCATCTCGCCTGCCCCAACGGGGATTTCTCATTCGAGGAGCTACAACCCCGCAACTTTTCGTTCAACAGCCCCTATGGCGCCTGTCCCGGATGCAATGGGCTGGGTACCCGCCATCAAGTGGATCCCAGTCTGGTCATACCCGACCCGGAACGGTCGCTGGCAAATGGTGCCGTGGCCATGTGGGGTGGAAACCGGAGCCGCTATCACCAACGAGTTCTCGGTGCGGTAGCTGCGGCACAGGGCATCGATATGGACACACCGTGGGAGGAACTCGACGAGGATATCCAGACCCTCATCCTCGAGGGTTCAGGCGAGGAAACCTATCAGGTCAGCTACACCAACCGCTTCGGTCGTCGCCGCCGGTATGACACCACCTTTGAGGGCGCCGTTCCGTTTCTGCTGCGTCGACATGAGAACGCCGATTCGGACTCCGCTCGCCGATATTACGAGGAGTACATGGCAGAGGTGCCATGTGACGTCTGCGAGGGAGGACGTCTCAACGAGGTCGCCCTGGCGGTCACGGTGGGTGAACACAATATTGCTGGCATTGCCGATTTCTCTTTGAGAGACGCTTTGGAGGCATTACAGGGTCTGGAGTTGTCAGAGCGCGACGCCAAGATCGCGACGGAGATTCTCAAAGAGATCGGGTCACGGATCGGGTTCCTCCTCGACGTCGGTCTCGACTACCTCACCCTTAGTCGGT
>WHTL01000332.1 GCA_009377735.1 Acidimicrobiia bacterium | reverse complement strand
CAGACGACCAACCTGGCTGTATGGAGTGGGTCACAACCCCGACCCCCGGTTCAGTCTCGCCAACGAACGAACCCTCCTCGCATGGATACGAACCTCGGCGGCCTTTGCCGTCGGTGGGGGTGCCGCCCTCTTGGCGCGGGAACTGGTAGGACGTTGGGCATCGGCGGTGTCGATCGGAGCATTCGGTCTCGCCCTCACCATTGTGATTGGGGCCATTGTCCGCTGGGCAAGGATAGAACGTTCCCTACGCACCGGTGAGGGTATCCCTTCACCTTGGCTGGCGGGTCTGGTAGTGGGTGCCCTCATCGCCGGAGCCATCATCGGACTCGTGGTGACGATTGTGACCATGTCATGACCCCGGTATTGGACGACCAACTCGAACGCACTGCACTTGCCCAGAATCGGACGGGGCTCTCCACCCTCATGCTCTCATTTGCCCTCCTCCGATTCGCCTCCTTCCGTGGCTCTGCACTGGGTATGATCCTGTCCGTGATCGCTGCCATCGTCAGTCTGGTGGAGCTCCTGGTCTCAAGGACCTCCTACCGGAGCAGACAGGCAGACGACTCAGGTAGTCCCCGCCGGTTGGGAGCAGCGTTGGTCTCTGCGCTCGCCGTGACCCTGGTCGCTTCGGCAGGTTTGGTCATCTCCCTGGGCTGACCCTTATCGCGGGAGCACGTCCCATCTCTGGGGCGTCCTCCAATGCTGGTGCGGTTACCCGCTATCTCCTTCGTCGTGCTTCGATCGATCTGATCACATCAATGGCACGGCGTCGCGTTATGGTCCCTATCCATGCCATCACCGAGCCACGCTCGGGACTGTAGCGATCCGCCTTCTGCCACACCTCCACCAGCGCATCGTGTGCAATCTCCTCGGCGAGGGCCCAATCCAGGATGGTCCTTCTGGCGATACCGATCACCGCAGGCGCTACCCGGTCGTACAGATCCGAGAAGGCATCGCGATCACCGTCCGCGGTCATCTCGATGAGATGGGCAAGGTCATAGGGGTCGCTCGAAGGCATGATTTCTGATTGGATTATATGGGTGGGGCGGCCGACAGCTGTGATTGTCACAGGATGGGTTCGGAGCCGATCAGCCAACGGACAGCCCTTTTGGTTGCGTACCAGGTGATTTGATAGACTTTCTCTTGAGTCTTTCGGCTTATCCCGTTTCTTGGCGCGGATGCGTTTGGAATGATCCCTGCGGTGCCGATGTTGTGTCGGACTGCGGACGCTGTGTTGCCCGAGATGCGGATCCAATCGAGGTCTTTCGTCCGGTGCCGCTCCGCGGTCATCGTCGTCGTGTCCAATGGGTTTCTTTAAGGAGTTACATGCCAACAATCGAGCAGCTTGTCCGCCAGGGCCGGCAACCGAAGAAGAAGAAGGTGAAGACCGCCGGTCTGGACGGTTCTCCGCAGCGTCGCGGGGTTTGTACCCGCGTCTACACCGTCACCCCCAAGAAGCCGAACTCCGCTCTGCGGAAGGTTTGTCGTGTCCGGTTGTCCTCAGGCATGGAGGTCACCGCATACATCCCAGGCGAGGGGCACAATCTGCAGGAGCACTCCATGGTCCTGGTCCGCGGTGGTCGGGTGCGTGATCTTCCCGGTGTCCGGTACAAGGTGATCCGTGGTGCCCTCGATGCTGCCGGGGTCTCCACCCGCCGACAGGCCCGTTCCCGATACGGTGCCAAGAAGGAGGGTTGATGCGTCGCGCCCCAGCCCAGAAACGCAAGGTCGAGCCCGACCCCGTATTCAAGAGTGCCCTGGTGAGCCAGGTGATCAACAAGGTACTCCTCAAGGGAAAGAAGAGCACTGCACGGACCATCGTCTACGACGCTCTGGAACAGATCGAACAGCGAACCAGCCAGGATCCGGTGACGGTGCTCAAGAGGGCCGTCGACAATATCCGTCCCCAGGTCGAGGTCAAGTCTCGACGTGTGGGCGGCTCGTCCTATCAGGTCCCGATGGAGGTTGCGCCTCGTCGCTCGTTGACCTTGGGGGTCCGTTGGTTGGTCAACTTCGCCCGGCAACGTAAGGAACCGACCATGTCGGCGCGTCTCGCCAACGAGATCCTCGACGCCTCCAACAACACCGGTGCGGCGGTACGGCGCAAGGAGGACGTCCACAAGATGGCCGAGTCCAACAAGGCATTCGCTCACTACCGCTGGTAATGAGGAGACGAAGTTAGATGACTGACACAGCAATACAGGCGCGGGCCAGGGACATTTCCCTGGAGAAGACCCGAAATATCGGAATCATGGCCCACATCGACGCCGGCAAGACCACCTTGACTGAGCGCATTCTCTATTACACGGGTCGTGGCTACAAGATCGGCGAGGTCCATGAGGGCACCGCCACCATGGACTGGATGGAACAGGAGCAGGAGCGGGGCATCACCATCACCTCCGCTGCCACCACGGCTACCTGGAAGGACCATCAGATAAACATCATCGATACGCCGGGACACGTCGACTTCACCATCGAAGTCGAGCGGTCTCTGCGTGTCCTCGACGGCGCTATCACCGTATTCGACGGTGTCGCCGGTGTGGAGCCGCAGTCGGAGACTGTGTGGCGTCAGGCCGATCGCTACGGTGTTCCCCGGATCTGCTTCATCAACAAGCTCGACCGCACGGGCGCCGATTTCTACGCCGATGTGGAGTCGATCCGGGAGCGACTCGGGGCAAACGCTCTGGTCATGCAGATCCCCATCGGCACCGAGGCTGATTTCGCCGGGGTGGTCGATCTCGTCGAGATGAATGCGAACGTATGGGCCGGCGACGACGGAAAGCAATGGGACGTCGTCGAGATACCCCCCGAGTTGGCCGACAGAGCGGCGGAGTATCGCACCAAGCTGGTAGAGGCTGCTGCCGAGCAGTCCGAGGAACTCCTCGAGGCCTATCTGGAGCACGGCGACCTGACCACCGAACAGATCCACCAGGGTGTCCGTCTCGGGACCCTCGGTATGGAGTTCACCCCCGTGTTCTGTGGCAGCGCCTTCAAGAACAAGGGTGTCCAGCTCCTACTCGACGGGGTTGTTGCCTATCTCCCCAGCCCACTCGACATCCCCGCCACCGAAGGCTTCAAGCCGGGTGACGAGGAGATCAAGCTGACGCGTGAGACTTCGGACACGGCACCTTTCTCCGCACTCGCGTTCAAGGTCATGACCGATCCCCACGTCGGAAAGCTGACGTTCGTCAGGGTCTACTCGGGCCGCGCCAAGCAGGGTGATCAGGTGACGAATACGGTGACCGGCAAGAAGGAGCGTCTCGGTCGCCTGCTCAGGATGCACGCCAATTCCCGCGAGGACGTGGATGAGGTATTCAGTGGTGACATCGTCGGCGTGATCGGTCTCAAGAACACCACCACGGGTGACACTCTGTCGGACGCCAACGATCCGATTCAGTTGGAGTCGATGGATTTCCCAGCACCGGTCATCTCAGTGGCTATCGAGCCCAAGACCCGTTCTGATGAATCCAAGTTGGGTGAGGCGCTGTTCCGGCTGGCGGAGGAGGACCCCAGCTTCGTGGTCCACACCGATGACGAGACCGGCCAGACAGTGATCTCCGGTATGGGCGAGCTCCATCTCGAGGTCCTTGTCGACCGGCTCCTGCGTGAGTTCCGCGTCGATGCCGCGGTTGGCACCCCTCAGGTTGCCTATCGGGAGAGTATCAAGCGGGAGGTCAACAAGATCTCCTACCGTCATGTCAAGCAGACCGGTGGTAAGGGTCAGTTCGCCCATGTCGTGATCAGCTTGGAGCCAACCGGCCCCGGTGGCGGGTATGAGTTCGTGGACAAGATCACAGGTGGTCGCATCCCCCGTGAGTACATCCCGTCGGTCAACCAGGGCATCGAAGAAGCCCTGGCCCAGGGAATCCTCGCAGGTTATCCCTTGGTAGATGTCCGTGTCACATTGACCGACGGCTCCTACCACGATGTCGACTCGTCGGAGATGGCCTTCAAGATCGCCGGATCGATGGCAGTCCAGGAGGCAGCACGCACGGCCGGGATCAAGCTTCTCGAGCCGGTCATGAGTGTCGAAGTGACCACCCCAGAGGATTACATGGGCGACGTCATCGGAGACCTCAACGCCCGACGTGGCAAAGTGGGCGGCATGACCCAGCGCGGCAACGCCCAGGTCATCGATGCCGAGGCTCCATTGTCCGAGATGTTCGGATATGCCACCGACCTCAGGTCCAAGACGCAGGGTCGGGCCACCTACTCGATGCAGTTCCACTCCTACCAAGACGTCCCCGACTCCATCGCCAGCGAGATCGT
>WHTL01000168.1 GCA_009377735.1 Acidimicrobiia bacterium | reverse complement strand
TGAGGTCTTCTGTCCCGGGGAGGTTCGCGATGTGGGGTTGGTGACGTCCGTAGGTGATCCAGTGGATGAATGGATTGACATCGGGTTCTAGGTCGGGTGCCCACGACCGGTAATAGGTGGTTGAGAAGTAGGGTCTTGGATTTCTTCCCTCGCGCCATCCGTGTCTCATGAAATGCTCGAATGGGTCGATTCCTGCCTCTTGGATCTGGGGGTATTCCTTCAGGTAGAAGTCGCGGTCGAATGCATCTCGGACCTCGACCTGTTGTTCTTGGGTGAGATCTCTCATCCCGGGGAGCGTGGTGTATGCGTCGTCGTGGCGTCCTTTGGTGATCCAGTGGATGAACGGATTGACATCGGGAGCGAGGTCAGGCGCCCACGACCGGTAGTAGTTGGGTGAGAAGTCAGGGACGGGGTTGCGCCCCTCGCTCCATCCATAACGCATGAAATGCTCAAACGGGTCGATACCCGAGGCAGCAACGTCGAGATACCTCTTGAGATAGAAATCATCATCGAATGCGTCGCGGATCTCGGCACGTTGTGTCGGCGTGAGGTCAACCAGACCGGGAAGTGTCTCAATATTCGGTGTGTCATCGATTGGTGTCGCGCTCTCGGGGGTTGTGGACTTCTTGAGGGCTAACACCTCGGCTTCAAGGTCTCGCCGCTGTGTAACAAGTTGCCCACCGTATTCGTGAAGCTTCAGCTTCTGGTCCTCGAGTTCTGAAATCCGGCTGATCAGTCGATCGGTTTCACTACGGAAATCAGCAACGTCGTCCGTGAGCCGTGATTTTTCATTCGTGAGATCTGACACGGCATTCGTGAGCTCTGCAACTCGATCGGACAGTTCGTATTCGCGTGCGGTCGACCGCTCGTTCTCCTCTTCGAGTTGCTGCACCCTCTCTTCGTTATGCGTCACTGCCTGTTCGAGATGGTCCTTGTCGAGCCTCAACGAGTTGACTGACGCCTCGGCGCCAGTGGCACGCGACGACATGCCAGCGAGGTTTCTTACCAACTCGTTTCGTTCTTCGGTGAGTCTGGCGACGATCGAGCGGTTCTCTTCGAGGGCGTCGGCGAACACCTCTGCTTGCGACTCGAACTCTCGATGGCTCTGTTCGAGTGAGCGAAGGGCATCTCCGTCTTCAGGGTCCGAATCCTCCAAACGTTGTAAAGCGGTATAGGAATCCTTGACCCACTGGGGGATTGTCGTGTCTGTGTTCAGATCCTCCGGTTGCTGAGGGTGATGTTGCAGTTCGGGGGAAATGAAAGAGTCGATCTCCGAAGAGGCGGACTCTATTGATCGGGGCCACACCATCCCGAGCTCTGTCGTGATTCTCTTGACTGATCCACGCCAGTCGTCGAGCAGGTTCGCATAAGAGAGGAAGGTTCTCGGGAAGCCACGGGTGGCTCGTTCTGCTGCGAGTTGGTGTTGCAGCCACATCAAACTCGCAAATCCCGGTGTCATCTGATCCCGTTGGCTCAATGAGGCGATCACTCCGAGAGGATTGCGATACATGATGACGAAATGTGGCGCGATTCCCAGGTCTTTCAGAATCTCTACATAGAGGGGAGTAAATCGGGAGATTCTCGGGTCCTTGAGGACGAAGAGAGTGGAATCACCGAAGTCCTCGATGATCTGTTTCCTGATGTCATTGCGATAGTGCTCAAGTCGGCCCTCACCCAACTTCTCGGGTGTGAATGGCCGCCAGTCGTTCCAGCTGCTCCCAGCCTCACGCAGCATGTGCTCATGAAGGGAGACCAACTTGTCCGGTTCCCAATATCCCGACTCATTCCACTCATTTGCCTCGAGCAGGTCACCTGGGAGGGTGGCTCCCAGCAGGTTAAGCACACGCGTCAAGGCACTGGTCCCGGAACGGTGCATGCCGAGAACCATGATGCAGGTTCGATCGTTTTCGACGATGTCGGTGTGACGGTTCATCTGGGCTCGCAGGGTCGCCCCTTGGATCGCTGGCGCCTATCCCCATGTGCAGACTAGTTGAACGGCTCAGGTGTCCCGAGACGAAGCGAGAGCGTTGAGGCGGCGATAGAACGCCGAGGTGAGAACTCGATCTGCCAGAATCCCGGCTATGGCAGCAGAGGAAAGGGACGAAGCACCGTCGTGGGGGTCCACTCCACCAAGTAGAGGGCTCAGGGCGGCTGGGGGTCAGGGTGCCTTGTCCATAGTGGGGGCGGTGGTCGGATTGGTGACCCTGACTGTTGGCCAGCCCTTACTCGGTGTCCTGGCTGATTCCCCAGAGTTCTTCGTTGCCAAGAGAATGTCGGCGGTGGAGATCGTGTTGTTCGCCATCCTGGTGGTGTTCATCCCTGTGGTGGTCGGGTTGGCAATCGCCCTCCTCAAGCCAGTTAACCATTCCCTGGTCGGTGCTGTCCTCTCCCTGACACTGGGATTCTTCGTCACGTTGCTTGCGTCGAACGTCTTCAATCGACTGGAAATCGAGTCTGGCAACGCGATCATTGGTTCAATCGTTGCCGGTCTGGTATTCGTGGTCTTATACCTGACGATTCGGGAGGTGCGTAACATCGTCCGGCTGCTGTGGGTGGTGGCACCGCTGGTAGTGGCATGGTTTCTCGTGATGACCCCTGCCGCTTCGCTCGTCTTTGGGGATAGCCCTCAACAGGTTCGATATCTGACCAGGACGACCAACGACTATCCGGTGGTTCTCCTGGTCTTCGACGAGTTTCCCCTCGCAACCATCATGGATGGGTCGGGTGACCTGGTGGCAGACCAGTTCCCGGGGTTCGCCCGATTGGCTGAGGACGGAGTGTGGTATCGCAACGCCCTTACGACAGCCGATCGCACCAACAAGGCCGTGCCAGCCATTCTCTCTGGTCGTCGCACGCCGACCGGTCCGGCGCCGACCTTCAATGACCACCCCAACTCGGTCTTCACTGCTCTCAGTCGCGTGTACGACGTGTCTGCCGTCGAGACCATCACCTCAATGTGTCCCACCGACATCTGTAGGGAGGCACCGTCTTCAATGACTGATGCCGAACTTTGGCGAAGCCTCTGGCTTGATTCGGCCGTTGTCCTGGGACATCAGAATCTTCCCGTCTCGATGGATGATTCTCTGCCGTCGTTGGACACCGCCTGGCAGGGTTTCGGTGGGGGGTCGGCGGGTGATGCATCCGAGTGGAATATTCACGAGGTTCTCGAACCCGAAATTGAGGTACGCCAGGAGAGTGTGGCGAGTTTCCATGAGGCCGTCTCCGAAGCGCCCAACAGCCGCTCCTTCGTTTTCGGTCACCTGATCCTCCCCCATCTCCCATGGCATTTCCTGGCCGATGGCTCCTTCATCACTCGGGAAGGCTATGGACCCGCCAGCATCAAGAGTCCCGCCAGTTGGGTGGACAATGAATGGCAGGTAGCTCAAGCAATGCAACGACACGTCCATATGGCTCAATACTCCGATTCGGTAATTTCTGACATGGTCGATGATCTGGTTGCAGCCGAAAGGTACGAGCAGTCGATGGTCGTTGTCGTCGCTGACCATGGCGTCAGTTTCCTGTCTGGCCCAGATCGACGTGGCATCTCACCGGAGACTTTGGGGTGGGTGGGCGCTGTGCCGATGTTCGTCAAGTATCCCGAAGGGTTGGAGGCGTCGCCTCCCGCAGGGACCGTGAGTGATGCCCCGGTGATGACCATGGATGTGGTGCCAACCATTTTGGACACTATCGGCGCTTCACCTTCGTACCCGATGGATGGCACGTCCATGCTCGGATCCATCAACCGGACGGAACGGAGAGTCGATGGCGTCGAGGATAGATCTTTCGTGTTTGCCATCGACGGGAGGGAGAGATACCAGGCAGCCGCGTACATGGACGATCTACTCCCCGGTCGTCGGCCCTGGGGACTGTTCCCCAACCAGAAAGCTGCCCAGGCTATGGGGACGCGGCCAACCGTGACCGACGCTCCCGAGGTCGAATTGGGACTCGACAACCCCGGTCGGTTCGTCGACGTTGACCCGACAGGGCCATTGGTGCCATCCGTGGTGACGGGAACCATCAGGGGGGCGGATGCCGGGGAGCTGGTTGCGATCTTGATGAGAGGCGAGGTGGTTGCGGTCACCGAAAGCTACCTGGGTGAAAGTGGCGCAGTACGGTTCTACGGGCTAGTGCATCCCGATGCCATACCGAGTGGTGATACGGAGGTGGAGCCGGTGATCATGAATGGCAACGGGACCATGGTCAGATGAGGGGGCGTTGCAGGACCTCCGACGCCGTGTAGGGACCCAAGCTTCGCTACGGTAATCGCCTTGGAATGAGCGACACCGTCCTGACCGATAAAGCATCCAGCAAGTCACGTTCCGCACTCCTCCGCAAGGAGCCCATGGTGACGTGGTGGTGGACCATTGCCGCGATAGCAGTGGTGGGTTCGTTGACGCTGTCTCAGCCACTCCTATCGCTGCTGGGAAGGTCGCCTGAGTTCTTCGTTGCCAAGGAAATGACATCTCTGGAGATAGTGCTGTTCGCTTTGGGCGTCACCCTGGTGCCTGTGGTACTGGCAGTGCCGCTCCTGATCGTTCGCGGGGTGTCACCGATGTTGGGCCAATGGGCCTTGGATCTCGTGCTTGGTGCCATGGTGGCGGTGTTTGTTGCCTACTTCCTCGATGAGCCTGGTCGTCCTTGGGAGCAGATTGGCGGGATAGCGCTGGGAGTGGGGGTCTTGTTCGCAATGGCCTATCACTTCTCGAAGGGAATGCGTACCGCGGTGAGGTTTCTGGTTCCGGCACCGTTGTTGATAGTGGCACTATTCCTGTTGACCGGCCCGGTGTCAGCGTTGGTTTGGAGTGGCGACGAGATCGGTGCTGCCGTGGGATCCGACGCTGCGGACACTCCGGTGGTGGTCCTGGTTACAGACGAATTCCCATTGAGCACCATCATGTCGGGTGAGGGCGAATTCGTTGAAGAGGGCTTTCCCAATCTCGCACGTCTCGCCGATGACGGTGTCTGGTATCGGAACGCCGTGGCCAATGCCGCCGGCACGGCACAGGGGATACCGGCCATCGCAACGGGGAAGATCACCAAACTGGGTGACCTGCCCACGTCGACCAACCATCCCGACTCGATGTTCACCGCCCTACGCAGATCGCACGCCATGCGGGTGACCGAGCAGGTGACAAAGGTGTGTCCCGAGGATGTATGTTCGAGTGAGGAGACCAGTCGAATCGAAATGTGGAAGACGTTGATTTCGGATGTGAGGATCATCGCCACCCATCTCGTGCTCCCCACCGAACAGTCTCAGGATCTTCCGGCGATAGACGCAAACTGGGGCAACTTCGCTCAGGAGGGCTTCGAAACGGGTGATATTCTCGAAGCCTTCAACGCCGCCATCGAGGACGACCGGCGCGCGGAGTTCGACGAATTCTTCCCGGTTCTCCGTGAGGATACCGAACGTCCGCTGTTTGCCTTTGGTCACTTCCTCCTCCCGCATCAACCGTGGCTTCTTCTCGACGACGGGACCTTCATCGGCGGTGCCGGATTCTCGATTTTCGACGACGGGGTGGTGTGGGATCGTGATTGGCCCCGAGCACTTGGGATGCAGCGGCACCTCCTCGTTGCCAAGTACGTCGACACGAGAATCGGCCAGATCCTCGACGAGCTCGAGGCCAATGACCTCTATGACGATGCTCTGGTGATGCTCGTTTCCGACCACGGTGCCGGATGGGTTCCGGGTCAGGAGCGGCGTGAGCCGATTCAGGAAACTGCTGCCAACATCTCGTCGGTACCGTTCATCGTGAAGTATCCAGATGGGTTTGGTGATGCACCCGCAGCGGGGTCGGTGGACAGCGCGCGGGCGGAAACGATCGACGTCGCCCCAACGGTGTTCGATGTCCTCGGTGTGGAGCCACCATATGCCGTTGACGGTGTTTCCCTACTCGATGTTGACGGGCGCTCTGAAAGGACCGAGACCACCATCACCGGGCCTAGGGGAACGATGCTCACCGCGGCTGCAGCGTTCGAGGGACTGTTCGAAGACGCCACCGAGGTGGACAGGTGGTTCCCAAACCGTGACCCGTGGGAGTTGCGACACCCCGATGCCCCGCCTGACCTATTGGGAAGCACTCCCGAGGTCCGGGATGACCCTGCGGTTGAGGTGTCGGTCGTGGACAGGGAAAGGTTTGAGGCTGTTGATCCCGATACGGAACCGTATCCCGCCGTCGTCTATGCGGACGTCTCCGGGGCGGAGGAGGGGACCGTTGCGGGAATACTGGTCGACGGCCAGGTAGTGACACTCACCGAGACTTTCCAGCCCTACGACCTGATGAGGGCAGCTGCGGTGATACCAAAAGGTGTTCTGAAGACTGGTTCGACCGACGTTGATATGGTCCTCTTCGATGAAGCAGGAAACGCATACAGATAACGCGCGCTGCTCAGAAGCTGAAACCGAACTCCTTGATGTCCTCCTCGGCGAAATCGGCGACCACGTCTCGGGTGTAGTCGTCGTAGTACTCGCGGTAGTCGCCCCTCTCTGTCTTGTTGCGATGCGGCAATGGACCGACGCCAAACTCGGCGACCACCTTCTCCCAGGATTTCGCAAGCTCCTCAAAACGGATGACTGTTTCGACCGCTAATTGGCCGTGCTCGTCGCGGAGCCACTGCACCTGGGGTGAGAACCAATACGCCGATCCGGCCTCGTTGGAGCTGGCACCACGCCCGTCGGCCTCGTAGAAACGGAAGGGACCGGTGTAGTTGTCGCGGTGGTACATCAACCAAGAGGCGAAGGGAAGGACGCGAGAACGCGGCCCCATGAGACGGGTGCCCTGATGGGCCTTGTAGCTCTTTGCATAGTGATAGATTGACACAAGGCGGTCCCACGGATTCCGAACAACCGAGAGGCTGCGGTATCGGGCGATGTCCGGATATGCGTTGACGGTGCGATGCAAGAACTCCTCCTCGAAGGCCGCGGCGACACTGCGCCCAGCCGTCTTAGGAATATGGATGAACACCACGTTGTATTTTTCCGACTTCATCGGTTGATTAGCTTCTCCGTGACATGGCCGCCCGTCTGAGGATGATGGCCCGGCCCTTTACTCAGGTAACAGGGTTCGCCACGATTCCGAGCTTTGGTCATCCCGTGGGCCAAGATAGTATCCTCGCCGTCCCACCGGCGCGTTTGCGCCGAAAGCTTCCCCCAGGTGACATGGTGCCAATGGCGATACCATCAGCGCGGCTCAACCCAGTCTTCGTCCTCTCCAGCCCTCGAAGCGGTTCCACACTGGTCCAACGGCTTCTCAACGCTCATCCTCGGTTGACGATATGGGGCGAGCACAACGGCTTTCTCAACCCCATGGCAGAGTCGTACCGATTGTTGACGGACCCCTCGGCGAACCGAAGGAGAATCGTCGAAGGAGTCCTCGAGCGTGACCTGATCGTTGGGCCGCTTGACGATCCGCGACGCATTATCGCTTGGACCAACCCCTTGTCGCCGGAAGAGTATCGACAACAGTTCCGCCGGTTCCTTTTTGATGCGTTCACCAAGGGGTTACCCGAAGACATCCGATGGGGCTTCAAGGAGGTCAGGTATGGCCGACCCGTCGCCCGTTTCCTCCTAGACCTCTTTCCACGGTCACGGTTTGTGTTCACGTCTCGAGATTTGGAGCCGCATCGTCGGTCCCGGATTCTCCTCTTCGAAGAGCCGTGGGACCTTGACGATCCGGGTGCCGAGAGGGAGTTCGCGGAAACTCTGGCCGCCTTAGCGAGCAGTTGGATCATAAGAAACGAGAACTTCGTGACCTTCAGCGAGAACAATCCCGGCTCATGCCTAGCGCTCCGAGCGGGTGATTTGACGGACCCTTCCGCAATCAATGGCGTGTTCTCGGAACTCGACCTCGATCCGGTGACTGATCAGCAGCTTGGGACGGTGATCAATACAGCGTCAGGGAGTCTGGAGGTCGATGTTGAGTGGACCGAGGTCCACCGAGACAAGCTTGACCGGATGATCGAGATTCTCGAATTCGATGACGATGCCCAGCAGAAAGTCAAGCGGATCTCGGAGTTTTTTCACCTCTGAGCCAGCACCACCTCGTTGGGAGGTCGTGGCCGATGGACTCGGTCATGACAAGCTGCGCCACCGAGACACTCGCCTCCATCCACCGCCCCTGGTGGTCGAGTAAGTCGGGAGGCAAAGGAAGCCGGACAAGGCCGAAATATCGGTACACCATTCCAACTTTCTGTCAGTGGCGTTTTGTACTGTTATCTTATGTTTGAAGTTGTCAGTGATCTAGAAGTCTCCCCCTCCGATGTGGGGTTCTTCGACCGGCTCGAAGCCATGGAGCCGGGTCCGGAGCTCGCTGTGATGTTGGGTGAGGTCGACCGGAGCCGGTTGAACGGCCATTTCTTGGTGAGGGTGTTGCAGGCGGAGGAACGTCAGGCGGCC
>WHTL01000221.1 GCA_009377735.1 Acidimicrobiia bacterium | reverse complement strand
GCATCCCCTTCATGGATGCACTCCGTCGGGCCGAGGAGATCGACCGTCTCAACGCTCGGGCGCGTCGTGCCATCGCCGAGTTCATCTCGGTGGTCGATGTGCTTGTTGAGAGAACGGAGACCGACGGTGTCGTCGGGGCAGTGGATGCAGTGCTCGAGGACACCGGTTATCTGGCGATGCTCGAGGCGGAGAAGACAATCGAGGCGATGGGACGTGTCGAGAACCTCAAGGAATTGAAGTCCGTTGCAGCCGAGTTCGAGGAGGATGGCCCCGAAACAATCGGCGATGACGATGTCGTGTGGGACGATCTCGACGGATTGGGTCGTCTACAGTGGTTCCTAGAGACCACGGCGCTCGTCAACGACGCCGATGAGATCGACGAGGGGGGTGGGGCCATCACCTTGATGACCCTCCACACCGCCAAGGGCCTCGAGTACCCGGTGGTGTTTCTCATCGGCCTCGAGGATGGGGTCTTCCCGCATATGAGATCGCTCGGTGACCCCGAGGAACTCGAGGAGGAGCGGAGACTGGCATACGTGGGTATCACCAGGGCACAGGATCGGCTCTATCTGACGTCGGCGGCGGCGCGCATGTTGTGGGGTCAGACCAACTACAACCCCATGTCCCGTTTCGTTAAGGAGATACCGCCGGGTCTCCTGGAAAAATCGGCCAAGCGGATACGAAACAAGGAATCAGAGTCGGCCTCGCCGAGAAAGACGGTCGCACCGTCCGATGTAGCCGCCGGCGACAGGGTGAGACACGAGAAGTGGGGTCTGGGCACGGTGCGGGAGGTGATCGGCGAGGGAGACCGCGCCGAGGCACAGGTGATGTTCGACACCAAGGGCTCGCGTCGCCTCCTTCTGTCCTGGGCACCCTTGGAGAAGGCCTGACCGGAGGGCCACCTCAGAAGAGCGGTAGCATCCGGAGCGTGTCCCCCGATCGCCCATCAAAAGTATGAACCCCCGACAATGGATCGGGGCGGCTCTTACCGTCGTGGTTGCCATTGCAGCCATCGTGGTGGTCTCAACCACCGGTGACACACCCGGGGACGGACCGGAGACGGCCGGCATCGGACCAACCACACTCCCGGGGACGACCGAGGCCACTTCCTCGGCGTCGGAACCTACCGGATCCGAATTTGATATTGGGAACGAGGGATCATTGCCAGGTGTTCCCGGATCGGGCTCCTCAAAAGGCGGCGCCGGTCCCTCCTCGACGGGTCCACCACTGGAGGACGGAGGCCGTGGATCGACCACAACCACACCTCCGCCCTCTCTTACCCTGGAGAAGTTCTTTGGAACCCCGAGTGGACCCGATGAAGTGGAGCGCAGTCGCCTCCGAGCGGTGGAGCGAGCGATGGCACGGTGTATGGACCAGCGTGGTTTCTCCTATCAGGCGCGTGAGATAGCGATCCAGCCGGAAGATGGCCCCGGACTCGCCGTCGTCAGGCGGATCGGGTTCGGTATATCCACCTCCTGGCGTTCCGATGGTGGTGGTGCAGCACCACCGGGATCAACTGTGCCTCCCACCACCTCGCCACGGCGACCGCAGTATTACGTTGCCCTAGAAGGGGGGTATCTCGGGGACGGCCACGAGGCGGATAACGTTGGGTGTCGGGTCCATGCCACTGCCGTCCAAAACGATCGCTTTGGTCCGGCCCAGGAGGCTTGGTCAGTGCTGGAGTCGGATTTGGCCGAGCTCGAGGCGGCGATCGGTGAGGACGAGCGGGTCAGCGCTGCCGTGGAAGAATGGTCCGGGTGCATGGCCAACGCAGGCTTCGCCTATGACCAGCCAAGCCAGGTTTTCGCTGAGGGAGTCACCGAGATCCAATCACGCGTGGACGAACTCACCGGAGGTCGGACCGTGAATACAAATCCCTTTGCTGGGTGGAGCGAGGAGGAGATCGAGACCTTCTATCGCGAGAACTCCGAGGAGGCGGTGCAGCGCTACATCCATGAGGTGACCAGCATCACCATCCCCGAGGTGGACGGTGAGGAGCTACGAGAGATCCAGGATTTCGAGATCTCCCTGGCCACGGCCAACGCCCAGTGCGGTCGAATCATCGAACGTGCAGAGGATTCGATCCGACCCGAATATGAGGGCGCCTTCATCGCGGAGCACCGCCGGGCACTAGCGGCCATCCGTTCTCAGGTGGCCGATTTGGTGGAACGGTAAACTCGGTCCCGTGAGACTCTCATCCCTAAGAAGGTGCGCTGTCGCACTCCTTGCGGTTGTAGCGATCTTCTCGACGGGCTGCGGAGTGTCGACGGAAGATGGCCAGAGTTCCGGGATGGGGGTGGAGTCGGCGCTGGGGATGCAAAGCTCCGAGTCCCTAACCGTCACTGGATTTGCTGTCATCTTTGAGAATGGCGAGGTGGTACTTGCCGACGAACTGGTAAATGGTGCACCCCCGGAGCCCGATGACATCACGATGGAAGTCCGTGGCCTCGACGAGGACGCCGTGACCTGGGAGAGCGGCAACGGCGTCCGTTGGACCGAGAAACCGATAAGGGTCACCGGAACCATCAGCAACGGAGTCCTCACGGCTAACGCCACCAAAGGGGAATAACAGGGGATGGTTTGTCTCCTCCCCCTCCGGGGAGGAAACGGTCACTCCCGGATGCGCTGCCAGGTGAGACGATTGACCACGGTTGCGCCACCCTGGCTGTGTTCCTCGGGTGTTGACAGCTCGAGATCGTCCCCGAGCCATTTCACCCTTCGCAACTGCTTCCCGCCAATCCAATCGGGGAACAGGCTCACCTCCACCTCGTGGGTGACGATATCCCCGGAGAGATACCAGCGTCCCCCATAGCTGATGTACCCCGCGGCAGCATGGGCCCGCTCATGCTCTTTGGCAGCGGCGAGCGTGCCACTATCCAGGTCTTCTCGGTCGGTTCTCATCAGGGTCGCGGACATCCGTCCATCAGCGGTGTAAATGAGCAATCCGGTGGATACACCGCCAAAAGGGCGAACACGTCGACCGTTGACCGATGCGGTCCATTCCGAAAGCCGCCAATTCCCAACCATTCTCTCGGCCGAATCCATCTGGACCTCATGGGGATTGTCAGAGGTGAGGTTGCTCACAACTCCCGATCTAGCCGACGTATTTCTGGCGTTCTTGATCGACATCGGCGACGACTTCGTCCCAACTGGCGGTGAACTTCTCGACGCCTTCGCGTTCCAGAACCTCCATGACGTCGTCGTAGCCGATCCCGACCGCAGCCATATCGTCCAGGACGGTATGGGCATGAGCGATTTCTTCGGGTCCGAATCCGGTCGGGGGTTTGCCATGGTCCTGGTATGCCCTGACCGTCTCGATTGGCATGGTGTTCACGGTGTGATGGGCCACGAGCGCGTCCACATACATGGTGTCCGGATAGGACGGATCCTTGGTGGATGTCGATGCCCAGAGGGGGCGCTGCACCCGGGCGCCGTTGGAGACCAACTGCTGCCACTGGTCGCCGCGGAATGTGTCCTCGTAAGCCTCGTAGGCCAACTGGGCGTTGGCGATGGCAGTCTTGCCCCTGAGGGACAGGGCCTTCTCGGACCCGATCTCGTCGAGGCGAGCATCGACCTCTACATCCATGCGGGAGACGAAGAAGGAGCCGACCGAGGCGATCCCGGACAACTCGATGCCGTCGGAGGCTGCCCTACTCAGACCGGCGAGGTAGGAGCCCATCACGGCCCGGTACCGGTCGAGGGAGAAGATGAGGGTGATATTTACCGAGATACCCTCCGCGGTGAGCTGTTCGATGGCGGGGAGACCGGCCTCGGTCGCCGGTACCTTGACCAGAAGGTTGGGGCGGTCGATCGACTTCACCCATTCCCGGGCCTCGGCGATGGTCTCCTCGGAGTCGTGGGCCAGGCTGGGTGTCACCTCGACAGAGACGAAGCCATCCCGACCATTGGTGTCGCGATGGACGTCGGCGAGAACGTCACAGGCTCGGCGCAAATCATCCGCCATGAGTGTCGTAATGATCTCTGTGGTTTCGGCACCGCGACCAGCCATCTCGGCGACCTGTTCGTCGTAGTCCGTGGAGCCGGTGATCGCCTTGGCAAAGATCGTGGGATTTGAGGTCACGCCTCTGATGGAGTCCTCTTCCACCAGCCGTTCCAAATCGCCGCTGTCGAGCATGGCGCGGGATAGCTCGTCAATCCAGGCACTGACCCCGGCCACGTTGAGTAGGTGTATCGGTGAGGTCATGCCCCCAAGCCTACCTTCCCTCGTCTAGGACCACGATCGACGGACCGATCCCTGACGTCGCTAGATTCAGGACCCGGACCCCAAAGGAGAGCATCAAGTGATCGCACATCATGTCGTCGGAAGCGGAGACCATCATGTCCTCATGTTGCCGGGGTGGTTCGGTTCGTCTGGAGGTTGGGGCTTTCTCCCCGAAGTTCTGGACCAGGAACGCTTCTCCTATGTGTTCACCGATTATCGGGGCTATGGGGAGCGCCGAGACGAAGAAGGGGAGTACACCCTTCCGGAGATATCGTCCGACGTGGTGTCTCTTCTCGATGACCTCGGGACTGAGACGTTCTCACTGGTGGGCCACTCCATGGGCGGTGCTTGTGTCCTCAGGGTGCTCGCCGACGTCGGGGAGAGAGTGCGCTCCCTCGTGGGCATAAGTCCCATAGCCGCCAACGGTTTTCCGTTCGATGATGACGGGTGGGCGCTGTTCGACGGTGCTGCCGAGAACGACGAGAACCGCTATGGGATCATCGATTTCACCACGGGTAACCGTCTCACGCCGACATGGGTGAACAAGACAGTCGCCCACTCCGTGGAAGCGTCGACACGGGAGGCATTCGGCGCCTACCTCACAGCGTGGGGTAGGGCTGATTTCCTCAACGAGGTCGAAGGGAACGAAACACCCATAAAGGTGATCGTCGGGGAGCACGATCCTGCTGTGGGTGCTGATCTGATGGCGGCGACCTACCTAGAACAATTCCCCAACATCGAGATGGACGTTCAGGCAAACGCCGGCCATTACCCGATGTGGGAGGTTCCCGTCGCCCTCGCCACCAGCATTGAGACGTTTCTGGCTCAGCATTAGGAGACCTCCCGCTTTGAGCGGGATCGCCGTCCACTACCGTTTCCTCGATGTCCACAGCCAACGCCCTCGATGTACTTCATTCTCGAGGACTCGTCGTCGACACCACCGACGAGGATGTTCTGCGTGGGCATCTCTCCGAGCCTCGGACCTTCTACGCCGGTTTTGATCCCTCCGCTGCCTCCCTCCATGTGGGAAACCTGGTTGGGATCATGGTTATGGCTTGGCTCCAAAGGTCGGGTCATCGGCCTATCGCGTTGGCCGGTGGCGCCACCGGTCGGATCGGTGATCCAAGTCTCAAGGACGAGGAGCGGAGTCTCATGGACGAGGAGACGATCACCGCAAATCTCACCGGGATCAGAAGACAGTTTGGCCTCGTCCTGGATATGGACAGTGCGATCCTGGTGGACAACTACGACTGGACCCGCGGCGTGGGCTTGCTGGACTTCCTCCGCGACATCGGCAAGCACTTCAGTGTCAATCAGCTGATCTCCCGAGAGTCGATCCGTCGGAGACTGGAAGATCGAGAACAGGGGATCTCCTACACGGAGTTCAGCTACGGGCTGCTCCAGGCGTTCGACTATGACCATCTCTTCTCGACCTACGACTGCACCCTGCAATGTGGAGGCTCGGATCAGTGGGGGAACATCGTGGGCGGGGTCGATCTGATCCGTCGCCGACACGGTGCCCGGACTCATGCCCTCACCTGGCCGCTGGTGGAGGGCTCCGACGGGAAGAAGTTCTCCAAGTCGGCGGGCAATGCCCCGTGGCTGGATCCCGACATCACATCCCCATTCGCGTACTACCAGTGGTGGCTCAACACGGACGATCGCGATGTGAAGCGGTTCCTGAAGTTCTTCACCTTCCTCAATCTCGATGAAATTGACGAGATCGTGGAGGCACACGGCGCCAATCCGGAGCAACGCATCGGTCAGCGACGCCTCGCCGAGGAGACGACACGCATCATCCACGGCGATGCCGGGGTGGGGTCGGCGGCCAAGGCTACTGGTGTCCTCTTCGGCGATACTCCTGTCACCGATCTCGACGACGTCACCTTGGCGATGGCATTCGAACAGGCACCGACAACCGATCTGGTGCGATCCGACCTTGAGGCTGGGATTGGCTTGCTCGACCTTATGACGACAGCTGGGGCGACCAAGAGCAACGGGGAGGCGCGCCGCCTCGTGGACCAGGGTGCGGTCAGGATCAACGAGGAGCGCATCACCGACAGCACGCGACAGGTCTCTGTGGGGGACCTCGCGACGGACACCACCCTCGTCATCCGGATCGGCAAGAAGCGCCAGCACCTGATCCGCTTCACCTAGACCGGCGAACCTAGGGCGGAGATGTTCGCCAGGCGATGTTGTCCTGTCGCGGGGCATATCTGACATATGTCGCGGGGCATATCTGACAGTTCATGTTGGTCTTCCTGGTCGGGGGTGGAGCGGCTGGTAGCGGCGGGTGG
>WHTL01000334.1 GCA_009377735.1 Acidimicrobiia bacterium | reverse complement strand
CGGTGTCGCCGAGGCATCGGCGTCGATGGCAAGGACGCAGGACGAAGGCGCACCCAATGCGGTGCGTCTAGGACGAGGACGCAGCAAGCGGCGTCTAGGCCCGGCGAGACTGCGTAGCTATTTCGAGGACACACCACTAGGGGTTGTGATCTTCAGTCGAAGAAGTCGTCGGTTACCCGTTTCAGTTCGTTGGCGAACCTACTCAACGGTCCGCCGCGGGGTGTCGTGGATTGGGCCCGGCGATGCTTCCTTCGTTCGGCTCGTCGGTACAGGTCGCGTTCGGAGACTCCGGTCAGGGCGCGGTTGATGCCCTTCTCCACCTCGCCTATCCAAGCCCTGGCGATACCCCAGGCAGTGCCCAGACCGATCACGGTTGTTGGTCCCGCGATTAAAATAAACTGAACCAGATCGTTCCCACCTGGGATACCGAAGGCCATACCGATACCGCCACCGACCCCGGCCAGTGCTATTCCACCGCCCACACCACCCGCGGTCATTCGCACCCGACCGGTGTCGGCCTCGATCTCGACCAACTGCTCCTTTTCGCTCAGCGACCTCTGGTTATGGGTAACGGAAGCCAGACCCCGGAGTACCTTGGTCGCTTCGGTCCCGGCGGCGAGACGCAGGCTCGTGGCCCAATGGGTGTCCTTCTCCCAGACTATCCCGTTGTCGTGCCTCGTCACCGGTCGCAGACCCTCCTCGGTTTCCATCCAGGCGATTACTGTCTCGGACACGTCCCCGACGGTGCCGGACACTGCGGATCGGCCGACAACGTGTTTGGGGCCCAGAAAGGGGTACCTGCTGTACTGACGCTTTGGCCCCTCACGGAGTTCCTCTCTGAGGGCCTTTTGTACCGTTGCCGCTCCTATTCCCAACTCGGCCGCGATGCGTGCGATCTCCTCCACACTCAGATTGCGGTCCCGTCCCCCTTCGTCCTCCTGCTCATCACTCAGCCTTATGGCGCGCTCCAGGATCCGCTCGGCCTCCTCGCGTCGTAACCCGTCAAGACGATCGAACACGGTGTCGTCGCCCGACTCGGACCGACTCTCCCGCTGATCTTTCTTCCGCTCGGCCATATCTCTAATTATGGCGGAATGAACTAGTTTGGTGGTCGGCTCAAGCCGGCAATCGCCGCGGTCACCGTTTCCGGGGCATCGAGACCGATCCGACCCATCAACCAGAGATATAGATTGGATGCCGTGTCAGTGATGTTGGCGGTGCCTTTGCCGGGAACCAGCCGCGATCCATCGCCCTCCGAGATAAGGCTCCATGCATCACCACTGTCCTCCGCCTCGAAGGTCACCTTCTCGTGTGGGGCCAGCAGCCCGGCCCACATCCGGCTGAACTCCTCGATACCCCGACGCGCCAGATCGGTGGGGATGATTGAGGGCTCACCGGCGGCATTCTCGGCGTCCCAGCGGTGCACCACGGTCTCCAGGAGCATGCGATCCAACCAAAACGACGCCCTGTCGCCCATCCCGAAGGTGAAGACCTCGACGTCCTCGGGCGTCTCCGCAATGGCGGTGCACATTTCCTCCACACCCTCACGGAACCACTCGATGATCCCTGTCTCGGGGGCGGGCGGTCGGGAGATGCGCTCGGTACGCCGTTGGGAGAGTATCTCGGTAGTGCGACGATGTACCCGACCGGTGTGGACTACCAGCCCCGTCAGATCCCATCGGTAGATCTCAATGACGGCATGCGGTGCTGACTCGGCGACGTCGGCGAGCCGAGTCCCCTCAGCTCGGATGATCTCGAGGTCGCCCTCGGAGCTCATGTCGGTTTCACCCCAAGGCCTCGATCATGGCGTTGCCCATATCGGTGGGGGTGGGGGCAACCACGATCCCGGCTTCCTTCATCGCTGCGATCTTCGCCTCGGCGGTGCCCATTCCGCCAGAAACGATGGCACCGGCGTGACCCATCCTCTTGCCAGGAGGAGCGGTGGTTCCGGCAATGAACCCAGCGACGGGTATATCCATCTCCTCGGCCACAAAGGCTGCCGCCTCCTCTTCCGCGGTGCCACCGATCTCTCCGATCATGATGACGCCCTCGGTGTCGGGATCGTCGGCGAACATCCGCAAGGCGTCGACGAAGTTGGTCCCGTTGACCGGGTCACCGCCAATACCCACCGCGGTGGTCTGACCTAGACCGAGTTGGGTGAGCTGATGGACCGCCTCGTAGGTGAGGGTCCCAGAACGGGAGATGACCCCGACTCTTCCCGGTTGGTGGATGTAGCCGGGCATGATCCCGATCTTGCACTCCTTGGGTGTGATCACCCCCGGGCAGTTGGGACCGACCAGACGGGTGGGCTTTCCCTCGAGATAACGCTTGACCTTGACCATGTCGGCCACGGGAATGCCCTCGGTGATGACCACGGCGAGCTCGATCCCTGCCGCAGCCGCCTCCATGATGGCGTCTGCGGCAAAGGGCGGGGGAACGTAGAGGACCGAAGCCGTCGCCCCGGTCTCAGCCATCGCCTCTTCGACAGATGCGAAGATGGGGAGCTCGACCCGGTAAGTATCCGGCCGGTCGGGTGCCCCGGAGTGATCTGTCTCGCCCTCGAATAGATGGGTCTTGCCCACCTTGGATGGGTGGACAGCCGCCACCATGTTGGTTCCGTATGCGATTGCCTTGTCGGTGTGGAACTGGCCCGTGGAGCCCAGACCCTGGATGATGACTTTGGTGTTCTTGTCAACGAGGATGCTCATGAGTGCGCCTCCGGTGTGAGATGGTCGAACATGCCGGGTTTGGCGTCGCTCATCTCGCCAGCTCCACGATCTTTGCGGCTCCGTCCTTCATGTCGTCGGCCGCGACCACATCGACATCCGACTCACGGATGATCGTCTTGCCCTCCTCGACATTCGTCCCCTCCAGCCGAACCACGAGCGGCACGGAGAGTGAGACCTCCTTCACCGCTGAGACGATTCCGGTGGCGATCGTGTCGCAACGCATGATCCCACCGAAGATGTTCACGAAGATTCCCTTTACCTTGGGGTCCTTGGTGATGATGCGGAAGGCGGTTGCCACCTGCTCCTCGTCGGCGCCACCACCAACGTCGAGGAAGTTCGCCGGCTCGCCGCCAACATGTTTGATGGTGTCCATGGTCGCCATGGCAAGACCCGCTCCGTTGACCAGGCAACCGATCGTGCCATCGAGGTTGATGTAGGACAGTCCGGCATCTTTCGCTTCCAATTCCGCCGGGTCCTCCTCCGACTCGTCTCTCATCTCGGCTATTTCCGGGTCACGGAACAGGGCGTTGTCGTCGAAGCCCATCTTCCCGTCGAGAGCCATGACGGAACCGTCGCTTGTGACCACCAACGGGTTGATCTCCACCAGATCGGTGTCCCAGTCCACGGCCGCGTCGGCGAGGGCGATGACAAATCCCACGAAGTTCTTGGCGGTGTCGCCATTGAGCTCCAGACCCCTCGCCAGAGCGTTGGCCTGGAAGTTCGCAAGTCCGATGGCGGGATCGATGACCTGACGGAGTATCTTCTCGGGGGTCTCCTCGGCTACCTTCTCGATCTCCATACCGCCCTCGGTGGATGCCATCACCACGTTCCTACCTTCCGCCCGATCGAGAAGGATGGAGAGATATAGCTCACGATGGATATCGATACCCTGCTCCACGTAAAGGGTGTTGACCTGCTTGCCCTCTTCCCCGGTCTGGATGGTGACCAGAGTCGAACCCAGCATCTTCTCGGCCAGTTCCGCCACAGCCTTCTCAGTCGCGGTCACGCCCCCTTCGATGCCATCTGTGATAACCGTCACACCTCCGATGTCGGGATGTTCGACGAACTTGCCTTTGCCCCGACCCCCAGCGTGGATCTGTGACTTGACCACCACTACTGGATTGCCGGTCTCAGTGACGAGCGGCCCCACCGCGGCGACGGCCTCGTTGACGGTGGCGGCGACGCGTCCCTGCGGCACGGCGATACCCCTGGTGGCCATGAGTTTTTTGGCCTGGTACTCGTGGATTTTCATGTCAAAGAACGGTAGCGAGTCCGCGCCCCCGACCAGACGGCTCCGCCGTCGAGAACGCGATCACACCCGGGACGGGATGGTCTCCTCCACCCAGTCGGTGATCTCCGAGAGCGGCGAACCCGGTGTAAACACGGCGGCGATGCCGGCTTCCTTTAGGGCGGCGATGTCATCATCGGGAATCACACCACCACCGAATACCAGGATGTCCGAAGCTTCGCTCTCGGCCAGCGCCTCTGCCACCCGTGGGAAGAGCGAGAGGTGTGCACCCGAGAGACT
>WHTL01000128.1 GCA_009377735.1 Acidimicrobiia bacterium | reverse complement strand
TGAAGGGGACGCTGCTGAAGAGCAGCCAGCGGAAGCCACTTCCGAAGGGGACGATGCGGAGGAGCAGGCCGCTTCTGAAGGGGAGTCCGAGGAGGAGGCAGACGCCGATGCCGAGGAGGCCGAATCCGATCCGCTCGTCCTGTACGGCGAGAAGATCGCCGCAGCCGTTGACGGGTCTGTCGAGGTGGCCTTCGGGACTATCAAGGTTCGTGTACCCACGGATCGCTGGGTAGAGACCCACGAGAAAGCCCGTGATGAATTAGGGCTGCCCTTCTTCTCGTTCCTGGGTGTGATCGAATGGACCAACGATACCGCCACCGGCGACCCCCTCAGCAAAGAGGTCGTGGATCGCTTCGAGGTGATCACCACCGTGTCTGACGTCACCGTTGGCAACCGGATCACCTTCAGCACCGACACCTCATATGAGGAGCCCGCGGTCCCCTCGCTGGTCGACGTATATGCCGGTGCCAACTGGCACGAGAGGGAATCACACGAGATGTTCGGGGTCGATTTCGTGGGTCACCCAAATTTGGATCGGCTGTATCTGCCGGACGGCTTTGTCGGGAATCCGCTCCGGAAGTCCTTCGCCCTGCTGACCCGCGAGGTAAAGCCCTGGCCGGGGAAGGTCGACGTGGAAGGCATGCCGGAGGACGAGGAAGAAGAGGGTGGAGATACGGCAGCAACCGAGGAACCTGCGACCGAAGGCGACACGGCCACTGGGGAAGCCCCCAGCGGGGATGACGCCACGGAGCCGGAGGAGGGTCAGTCGTGACCACAGATCAGGATCTGATTCGGAAGCTTTCTGAGGCGTCGGTATCGGTTGAGATCGAAACCGAGGATATGACCCTCAACATCGGTCCCCAGCACCCCTCCACTCACGGAGTTCTCCGGATCGTCGCCCGTGTGGATGGGGAGCGGGCACACGACATCAGACCGATGCTGGGCTACATGCACCGCGGGTACGAGAAGCTGGCCGAGGTCCGCAGCTATCCCCAGATCACCACGCTCATCAACCGGATCGACTGGACCTCGGGCTACGCCAACGAGGTGCCCTTCCTGGTGGCGATCGAGAAGCTGATGGAGTTGGAGGTGCCGGAACGCGCCCAGTACATCCGACTCATCCTCACCGAGATGGCTCGTATCGCCTCCCACTTCATGTTCATGGGTTCCTTCCCGCTTGAGTTGGGAGCGACCACCCCCATCATGTATGCCACCAGAGACCGTGAGCGGGTTCTCGACCTCCTCGAGGGAGTCACCGGGGGGCGTTTCCACCCCAACTTCAACCGCATCGGTGGGGTAAAGCCAGCGGCGGGCGCTGGATCGACGATGCGGAAGCAAACCCAAGATCTCCCGGCAGGGTTCTTCGATGAGACACGCCGCGCCATGGAGGGAGTCCTCCACTCCTGTCGGCAGATCGAGGATCTCATCAACACCAACGAGATAATCGTCGCCCGTACTCGCAACGTGGGTATCATGACTCCCGAGTTGGCCGTTGCCTACGGGATGTCAGGTCCCAACCTGAGAGCGACCGGCGTGAAGTTCGACCTCCGCAGGGTCGAGAACTACCTCCCCTACGACGGGATCGACTTTGAGATCCCGGTGGGAACACAGGGTGACTCCTGGGACCGCTGGAACGTCCGACTTCAAGAGATCCGCCAGTCGGCCAGAATCATCCTCCAGGCGATTGACATGGTTCCGGAGGGGCCACTTCAGGCAAAGGTGCCGAAGGTGATCAAGGTGCCGCCCGGCGAGACTTACGTTCGAGCGGAGAACCCCAAGGGGGAGATGGGTTACTACCTCGTTTCCGATGGGGGGCAAGGCCCGTATCGAGTTCGTATCAGAGCCGCCTCCTTCTCCAATCTCTCCGTTCTTCCGGTCGTGTTGGAAGGTGCCCTGGTTCCGGACATAATCGCCATCATGGGAAGTCTCGATTTCGTCCTCGGCGACGTGGACAAATGATCTCGTCCACTTGGACCTCAGCATCGGGCCCTGCCGAGCTGGACGGGCATTGATGGAAGGACTCGTAGCCGATGTGATGTCCAACTTCTGGGCTGGTCTGGGAGTCAAGGTGCTGCTGGTCGCGATCATCGCCCCCACCTCCGCCCTGGTGTTCGGGATCCTCGAGATGAAGATCTCGGCGCATATGCAGGACCGCATCGGGCCCTACTTTGTTGGTGCCTTCGGTTGGATCCAGTTGCTGGCCGACGGTCTCAAGTTCTTCCAGAAGGAAGACATAGTTCCTACCGATGCCGACAAGCCAATGTTCAAGCTGGCACCGGTGCTGGTACTCATGTCGTCGGTCGCCATATTCATTGTGATCCCCTGGGGTCCAGGGGTGGTCTTCGGCGAACTCGACCTCGGTGTTTTCTATGTCCTTGCCCTCTCGTCCGTCTCTGCCGTCGGAATCATCGTCGCGGGATGGTCTTCGGCAAATAAGTACTCGCTGATGGGGGGTCTTCGTGCAGGGGGGCAGCTGATCGCCTATGAACTCCCGCTCCTCCTCTCGGTCTTGAATCCGGTGATCATGGCCGGGACGATGAACCTGAACGGCATCGTCGAGGCGCAGGTCGCCTTCGGCGCACCATTTGTGGTGGTGCAGTTCGTTGCGTTCGGGATCTTTATGATCTCGGCTCTCGCCGAGCTGACGCGGCTCCCCTTCGATATGCCGATTGCCGAGTCGGAGCTGGTCATGGGGTACTTCACCGAGTACACCGGATTCCGGTTCCTGTTCTTCTTCATCGGTGAGTACGCCGCCATGTTCGGGATGATGCTCTTCGGAGCGACCCTGTTCCTCGGGGGTTACTGGGCGCCCGGTATCCCAGACTCCATCATGCCTCTGGCAGGTCCCGTCGTCCTCATGGTCAAGGCCGGGTTCCTGGTTCTGGTGGCGATCTGGTTCCGCTGGACGTGGCCACGTCTGCGTGAAGACCAACTCCAGTCCCTGGCCTGGAAGTGGCTCATCCCTCTGGCCCTTCTCAATATCGCCGTAACCGCGACCCTGAAGGTGGTTCTCTGATGAATGTCCCCGGACTTGGACTCGTCAAGGGCATGGGGGTAACCCTGGTTCAGCTCTTCAAGAAACCAATCACCGTCCAATATCCCAAGGTCAAAGAAACCCCAGTGCCCCGGGCACGCGGAGTGATCGCCCTCGATCAGGAGGCGTGCACCGTCTGTATGCTCTGTGCCCGCAACTGTCCCGACTGGTGCATATATATAGAGGGCCACAAGGAGGAGCAGGAGCCCTCGAAGCCTGGGGGACGTGTCAGGGTCCGCTCCGAGTTGGATCGTTTCGACATCGATTACGCACTATGCATGTATTGCGGGATCTGCGTCGAGGTATGCCCCTTCGACGCCCTCTTCTGGAGTCCGGAGTACGAGTACGCCGAGCACAATATGGATGGGATGCTCCACGACATGGACCGACTCCAGGACTGGCTCACAACCGTTCCCGAACCGCCAGCGTTAGAAAAGTGAACTCCGCTTCCGCCGGGTTCTTGGTCCTATGACCTTTGACGCCTGGATCGCCGAACCCGCTGTTTCCTATCCACCCGCCCACCCCACACCCGCCGGGCTGTCGCCCGCCGTGTCCTATCCACCCGCCCACCCCGCACCCGCCGGGTTCTTAGTCCTATGACCTTAGAGGCCTGGATCGCCGAACCCGCCAACTGGGTATTCGCCGTGGTGGCCGTTGCGGTGCTGGTGATGTCGGTGCGAGTCGTTTCCGCACCAAACGTGGTCCATGCTGCCCTCTATCTGGTCGGTGCCCTGGGCGGAAGCGCCATCTTCTTCCTCCTCCTCTCGGCCGAATTCGTGGCCCTGGTGCTGGTCCTCGTCTATGTGGGTGCGGTGCTCGTTCTCTTCCTCTTCGGGATCATGATCACGCGCGCACCCACCGGGTTGGACGAGGGATTGTCGCATCGGAACAAGCCGGGGGCAGCGTTGGTTTCCGTCGTGCTCTTCGGAGTGCTCACCTGGGGCTCGGTATCGGCGTTCGGCACCGAGACCGTCAGGAGCATGGGGACGCCAACTGCCACGGAGGTTCTAGGTGACGCCATCCTGGGACGCTATGTCATTCCGTTCGAGGTGGTTTCCTTCATCCTCCTCGCCGCCCTCATCGGCGGCGTCACGCTGGCACGTCGCGACCTCACGCCACTCGAGGAAGAACAAAGGAAATCCGTATGACGTGGCTGCCACCACGTAGCATGGCGGGGTTCCCATGCTCCTGAACCAGTTCCTGATCGTTGGCGCCGCCCTGTTCTCTATCGGTGTGTACGGGCTCCTCATCCGTCGGAACGCCGTCTTGATCCTGCTCTCGGTGGAGCTGATGCTCAACGCCGTCAACCTCAATCTCATCGCCTTTGAGTCGGTGCTCGTCACCAATGACGCCGTTGGGCAGGTCTTCTCCATCTTCGTGATCGCCGTTGCGGCCGCCGAGGTGGGTTTCGGCCTGGCGATAGTCCTGATGATCTTCCGAAATCGTCGCTCTTCGAACGTCGATGATTTGGACCTGATGAGATGGTGAGTTCCTACGTGATCGCTGCCGAGGAGGCAGCCACCGGTCTGGTGGAGGGTGGGTTCTGGTCGGATACCGCCGGAATAATGCTGCTCACGCCATTCCTCGCTTTCCTCGCCATCATCGCCATTGGTAAGAGAATGAAGTACCAGGGTGGCGAGTTCGCAGTTCTGGCGATGGCGGTCAACCTGGTGTGGGCGATCGCCCTTTTTGTTGAGAATCTGGGCCGCGAAGGTGCCTCCGAGGTCAGCTTCTCCATCGGGGCGGCCGGATCAGGGATCAATTTTGAGCTGGGATGGATGGTCGACGGGCTGTCCACCATGATGTACTTCCTGGTGGCGTTCGTGGGGCTCGTCGTATTCATCTACGCCATTGGCTATATGCACGGGGATGTCAGGGTCACCTGGTTTTTCGCTGCCTTCAGTCTCTTCGCGGGTTCGATGCTGCTGCTCGTGGGTGCGCCAAACCTGATCCAGCTGATCATCGGATGGGAAGGTGTTGGTCTCGCCTCGTATCTGCTCATTGGTCACTACTGGGAGGACCAGGAGAACGTCAACGCCGGCAACAAGGCCTTCATGGTCAACAAGGTCGCCGACATCGGTTTGATACTCGGGGCCATCATCATTGGTCTCTCTGTGGGCGACTTCGGGTTTGTAGAATTGTCGGAAGCCTCCCTGGCCCACGACCCCACCCTGTCGTCGGTGGCCGTCGTCGGAGGTTTCCTCCTTTTCTTCGGAGCTATGGGCAAGTCGGCGCAGTTCCCCATGCATATTTGGCTGCCCGACGCCATGGCCGGTCCCACGCCTGTTTCGGCACTCATGCACGCCGCCACCATGGTCACCGCCGGCATCTATCTGATGGCCCGCACCTTTCCGCTGTATCAGAATCTCGCCGCCGAGGTCAGACCCTGGATGATTGCGATAGGCGCCATCACACTGTTTGCCATCGGACTCCTCGCCTTGGTGGCGGACGACATCAAAAAGGTCCTCGCTTATTCGACCGTCTCCCAACTGGGCTACATGATGACAGCCGTGGCCGCCGGGGGTTACACCGCCGGGATCTTCCACCTCTTCACCCACGCCTTTTTCAAGGGGCTCCTGTTCCTGGGGGCGGGGTCTGTTATCCACGCCGTCCACTCCAACAACATGTCGGATATGGGTGGATTGCGCAAGTTCATGCCCCGCACCTACATCACCTTCGTGGTCGCAGCGCTCTCGTTGGCGGGGATCATCCCACTCGCAGGGTTCTGGTCGAAGGACGAGATCCTCGCCACCCTCGACCATGAGGGTTACATGCTGGTTTTCTGGATCGCCGTCGGTGGCGCCTTCATCACCGCCTTCTACATGACCAGGGCCGTTGCCCTCACCTTCCACGGCGCCTACAAGGGCGACGGGCACCCACACGAGTCCCCGAGCTCGATGACCGTGCCACTCATGTTGCTGGCCATCCCCTCGGCTCTCGCCGGCTTTTTCAACATTCCCGGTGTGGAGCTCCCAGCCATCGGCAACTTCACCGAGTGGGTGGCTGCACGTGTTGTTCCCATGGGTGACCACCATCCGGAGGGGATCGCTTGGAACCTAGCCATCATCGGACTTATCGCGGCCGGAGCCGGGATCGTGCTCGGTTGGATGATCTTCGCGAGGGATGAGGATACCCAGCAAAAGAGGGACCGTCTCGAGATCCCTCTTCTTTATCCGCTCTTTCGCCGCAAATACTTCATGGACGACATCGCACTTGGGATCGTGGGATTCACTCAGGGCCCGTTGGCACGTATGATCGACTGGACCAACACCTATGTGATCGACGGAGTCGTCAACGCGGTGGGTGGTTTCGCCTTGGCGATAGGCCGGTTTGTCTATGGAGGGGTCGACCAGCGAGGTGTCGACGGAGTCTTCAACGGGCTGTCGGCGGCTGTCGATGGACTCGGATCCGCCATACGCCGTCTCCAGACGGGGAAGGTACAACAGTATGCCACCTTGTTTGTGTCTGGTGCCCTGGTGCTTGTGATCGCTTTGATTGTTCTTCGATAGGAGATAGAGATGGAGGCCTTGAACGACTGGATGCTCACCCTGATCGTGTTCCTGCCGTTGGCGGGGGCCCTGGTCATCATGGCTACCCCGAAGGAGGCGGAGAATCTGCAGAAGCCTCTCGCTCTGCTCACTGCCGTGGTGACCTTCCTCCTATCCCTCGGGATGGTTGCGGGCTTCGACTTCGGTGGGTCCACCTACAACACCTATCAGTTCGAGGTGAATGTTCCCTGGATCGAGTCGATCGGAGCCAACTATCACCTTGGGGTGGACGGGATCAGTCTTCCCCTCGTGGTCCTCTCCACGTTCATCGTGTTGCTGTGTGTGATCTACTCGTGGAACCACTGGGAGGAGCCCAAGAACCCGAAAGCTTTCCTGGCACTGATGCTGCTTCTCGCCACGGGCATGAACGGGACCTTCGTTGCCCTCGATCTCGTCCTCTTCTTCATCTTCTTCGAGATCGTCCTTGTCCCTATGTACTTCATGATCGGTGTCTGGGGTGACCGCACTGCCCGCAAGATCCCCGGGTTCGCCCGCACCATCGAGACCCGCCTCTACGCCGCCATCAAGTTCTTCCTCTTCACCTTCTTTGGCTCGGCGTTCATGCTGCTCGGGTTCTTGGCCCTGTACTTCCGCTCCGGTGACGTGGGCGGAGAGCGGACGTTCGATATCCCTGCTCTTACCGAGCTGGGGGCATCCGGAGCATTCACCGGCACATTCGCCTTCCTCGTGTTCGGCGTCCTCTTCCTTGGTTTCGCGGTGAAGGTACCGGTCTGGCCGCTCCACACCTGGCTCCCCGACGCCCACACCGCGGCGCCCACCGTCGGCTCGGTGATCTTGGCGGCCATCCTCCTGAAACTCGGCGGCTATGGCTTCATCCGCATCTCCCTGCCCATCCTCCCCGACGAGGCCCGTCGATGGGCGCCGGCATTGGCCATCCTCGCCGTGATCGGGATCATTTATGGCTCGTTGGCTTGTCTAGCCCAGACCGACATGAAGAGGCTCATCGCCTTCTCCTCGGTGGGCCACATGGGTTTCGTCATGCTGGGGATCTCCACCATGACCGATGTCGGCATCAACGCCGCAATGATTGGGATGGTCGCCCACGGACTCATTTCGGGACTCCTGTTCTTCCTGGCCGGTTCGATCTCCCATCGTTATCACACCAGGGAGATGGCGCGCTTGGGAGGCAATATGAAGATCCTGCCAAGGGTGGGGGCGATCCTCGGTTTTGCCGCCATGGCGTCGCTCGGTCTGCCCGGTCTGGCAGGCTTCTGGGGTGAGTTCATGTCGCTCGTTGGGTCCTTCAATCCTCTCGAGGGTCACCCCGTCGGGTTGTTCCGCACCGCGATGGTCCTGGGCTCGGTTGGCACCATCCTGACCGCTGGGTACATGCTCTACATGCTGCAGCAGGTGAACTTCGGGTCCCCCTCCGACGAGTGGGCCGACATGACATTCCACGATGCCGACCGCACTGAGCTCCTCGCCTGGATACCGATGGTCATTCTGATCGCCGTGATCGGCTTCTATCCCAACCTCATCTTCGAAGCCACGACCGACTCAGTCACCTCGCTGGTCGACTTCGCCTTCGGTGGAGACGTTGTCACCTCATCGGTCAACGTGATAGGCGGATGAACTTCGAGATCGACTATGTCGCGCTCGCTCCCGAGCTGATCGTCGCCGCCACCATCGTGGCCGGTTTGATCGTGGACCTCCTTTTGGTGCGTCGGAACAAGTACTGGGTGGCGGTGCTTTCCATCGTCGGGGTGACTGGTGCCCTTGTTCCCATCGTCTACATGCTGGTCGACGGGTCGAAGCGGTCCATGTTCAACGGCTCCTACGTAGTCGACGAATTCGCCCTCATCCTCAAGGTGGTGTTCCTGGTCGCTGGGTACCTCGTCCTGTTGATGTCGGTGTCCTACATCGAGTCCGATCGCTACTACCAGGGGGAGTATTACTTCCTCCTGCTCTCCTCGATCCTGGGTTCGGTCGTCCTGTCCTCTGCCAGGGACCTCCTCATCCTTTTCATCGGGATCGAGCTCACCACCGGGCCACTCTTCCTCCTCTCAGGGTGGAGGAAGGGAGATGCCAAGTCCAACGAGGCGGCACTCAAGTTCTTCATCCTGGGTGTGCTGTCCACGGCCATCCTCCTCTACGGGATGTCCCTCCTCTTCGGGTTGACCGGGTCGATCGAATTCGCAGCGATCGCCGAGGCGATCCCCGAGGTGGCATCCGAACCCGCCCTCGTCATCGCTGTGTTGTTCCTCATCGTTGGTTTCGGATTCAAGATCTCGGCCGTTCCCTTCCATTTCTGGGCGCCCGACACCTATGAGGGTGCCCCTACTCCCGTGGCGGCCTATCTGTCGGTCAACTCCAAGGCAGCGGGCTTCGTGGCGATGCTGATCGTGATGTACACCGCATTGCCGGCGGTCTCCGATGTGTGGGCGCCGGCCCTGTGGATCCTGGCCGCAGCATCCATGACGGTGGGGAATCTGGCTGCGTTGAGACAGAGCAACATCGTCCGTCTTCTTGCTTACTCGTCGATCGCCCAGGCCGGATTCATGATGGTGCCCTTCGCCGCGGCCGCCGTGGCCGACTCCGACCTCGAACAGGCCTTCTCGGCGACCGTGGTTTACATGGTCATCTACGCACTCATGAACCTTGGCGCGTTCGCCGTTGTGATCGCCGGTGCCCGACGGACGGGCTCGGGGGAGATCGACGATTGGGCCGGCCTGGGGCGAAAGGACGCCGTGTTGGGGATTCTGGCGGCCCTCTTCTTCCTTTCTCTGGCTGGAATCCCACCGCTTGCAGGCTGGTATGCCAAGTTCGTGATGTTCGCATCGGTGATAGAAGGTGGTGGGACCTGGACGCTCGTGTTGGCTGGCTTTGCCGCGGTGAACTCGGTGATCGCCTTCTACTACTACGCCAGGGTGATCAAGGCAGTGTGGCTCGATGCGCCATCCGACGAGTTGATGGCCCGTCCCGCCCTGGGATATTCGGGGTCGATCAAACTGAGTCTTGCGATAGCAATCGGCCTCACCGTGGCCATCGGCATATACCCCACCTTCGCCACCTACTTCGGCGAAGCCTCCCGAGTCATCGCCACCGGCGGCTAGCCGGCCCTCCACCACCTCGTTCTGTGCGGATCTTTGACGCGTTGGGGCGAGTTTCTACGCGCAGAACGGTTGGTGATGGTACCGGTCCTCGTTCTGTGCGGATCTTTGACGCGTTGGAGGCTGTTGCGAAATGCTCGCGATCGCGAGCGCGGACTGTGAGAATGGGGGGTATGGCTAAAGGATATGTTCCCGTGAATCGTGATCAGCCGTTCTTGTTGCCTCCGGATATGAGGGAGTGGTTGGGG
>WHTL01000079.1 GCA_009377735.1 Acidimicrobiia bacterium | reverse complement strand
TGAGCGGCCCGCCGGCACTCTCTCCGGTGGTGAGGCACAGCGCACCAAGATGATCCGTCATCTCGGGTCGTCGCTCACCGACGTCACCTATGTATTCGATGAGCCCACCATTGGCCTTCATCCTCACGACGTGCAACGGATGAACGATCTGTTGGTGCGTCTGCGGGACAAGGGCAACACGGTCCTCGTGGTGGAGCACGATCCGGAGGTGATGGAGGTGGCAGATCACCTCATCGACCTCGGTCCCGGCGCCGGGACCGCAGGCGGCTCGATCTCCTTCGAGGGCGACATCGACGGGCTGCGTAAGAGCGACACCCTCACTGGCCGTCATCTCGACGACCGGGCCAGAGTCAAGGATGAGGTCCGAGAGCCCACCGGCATGTTGGAGATCCGTGGGGCCGACACCCACAACCTCCAGGATGTCGACGTCGACATCCCCCTTGGTGTCCTCTGTGTTATCACCGGGGTGGCCGGATCGGGGAAGAGTTCCCTGGTCGAGGGTTCCATCCCAGCCGACGCCGACGCCATCCTCGTCGACCAGTCGCCAATCAAGGGATCTCGCAGGAGCAACCCGGCGACATACACCGGGCTCCTCGACCCGATCCGCAAGGCATTCGCCAAGGCCAACGATGTCAAACCCGGTCTCTTTAGCTCCAACTCCGACGGCGCCTGCCCTGCCTGCAACGGCGCCGGGGTGACCTACACCGAGCTGGGATACATGGAGACCTTCTCCACCACCTGTGAGGAGTGTGAGGGGAAGAGGTTCAATTCGTCGGTCCTGGAGTACAAGTTCGGGGGACGCAACATTGCCGAGGTGCTGGAGATGCCTGTCACCGAGGCAGCCGAGTTCTTCGCCGATGGGGAGGCGAAGATCCCGAAGGCCCACAAAATCCTGGAGAATCTCGTCGACGTCGGTCTCGGCTATCTCGCCGTTGGCCAGCCACTGAGCACCCTCTCCGGCGGGGAGCGGCAGAGACTCAAGCTGGCCACCCACATGACCGATAAGGGAGGCACCTACGTCCTCGACGAACCCACCACCGGTCTCCATCTCGCCGACGTGGAACAACTCCTCGGGCTCCTCGACCGTCTCGTCGAGTCCGGCAAGTCGGTGATTGTGATCGAGCACCACCAGGGGGTAATGGCCCACGCCGACTGGATCATCGACCTCGGTCCCGGCGCCGGTCATGACGGTGGCCGCATCGTCTTCGAGGGCTCCCCGGCCGACCTCGTCGCCGACGGCTCCACCCTCACCGGCAAGCACCTCGCCGAGTACGTCCAAGGATGATCGATCGAGAAACTCCGACGGCGAGCTGGGCAAAGTTCGCCACCCACCAACCGGAGCTGGCACGATTCGGGGCAGACCGGTTGATGGCGGCACCAGCGTATCTGGCGACGGTTCGCCGGTCGGGAGCGCCGCGTGTGCATCCGGTGACACCGGTCGTCGACGAAGTCGGGCTGTTCCTCTTCATGGAGCCGACCTCCCCTAAGGGGCGGGATCTCCGGGAGCGGGGATGGTTCGCTCTACACAACGGCGTACCCGATAATGCGGGATCCGGAGGCGAGTTCTTCGCCGGTGGCCGTGGGTTCCCAATGGACGACCCCGGCTTGTGGTCCGAAGTGGCCGACGCGGCAAGCTACATGCCACTCGACCGCTACGTTCTGTTTGAGCTTCGGCTGAGTTGGGCTCGATGCAACGGCTATGGCGACGTGTCCCTCCCAACCACCACGACGTGGTCGATCGATCAGTAAGTGGGGTTGGTAACCCTGAGGGTTGTGCCGAGACGTCTTGGTGGCCCTTGGGGGATAAAGTTTCTGTCTAGTTAGGTTTTCACCGGCACCGATGGCAAGGACGCAGACACCCCATGGTTTCAATTGTCAAGCGCGTGATGGTGTCGGGTCTAGCGTGCGTTTCAGCCCTGGGTTCGTATTGGTCGGATCAGCCGGTGGTGCGGATGTCGCGTTGTTGGTAGGCATATACGCCCACGGCGATGAGGGCTACCGCGATGAGAGTATTGACCAAGAGGGGAATCCATTCCAGATCCTGAGCCGGGAACATCGCCTCGTAGCCGAATGGGGAGAGGTTGCCGATCCATTCGGGGAGACCCACCACGACACCCAGCAAGCCCAACCAGACGATGGCGATCATCACCCAGGCCAGGAACGTGAAACGCGTCCCAAGCCCAAATAGGGCTGCGGCGACGGCGCCGACGACTAGCACCGCGGGCACATGGGAGAGCGTGGCGATCATCCCGTCACCGAGCCAAGCCCAATCACCGCTGCTGGCCCCGGCGCTGAGCCCAAAACCGAGACCGGCCGCCAGAGCCAGTATGACACTACCCACCAAGGCGATGAGGATATGAATCCCCATCCAACGCCACCGCTCCACCGGGGTGGCAAGCACGTGCTCGGCGTGGAGCTCGGTTTCCTCACTACCGAGGCGGAGGGTCGATTGGACGGCATACGAGGCGACAACCCCCATCTGGAACATGCCGAGAAATGACACCCACGACTCGGCAAGAGTCCCTCCCCCCAAGGCGGACATGGCTTCCTCGATCATCGGATTCTGGGAGGCGAACGTCTGAATCTCCGAGACGAATCCACCATATGAGCCGCCCAGAGCGAGGAGACCGATCCCCCAGCCAACGAGGAGCCCCCGCTGCAGTCGCCACGCCAAACCCAGGGGAGTGGTCAACGACGGACTCGCCTCGGCATTTCCGGGTCGGGCGGCAAGGAGACCCTCACCAAAGTCGCGTCGGGCGCTCAAAGCGAACGCCCCTACAACGAGGATTACCAACAAGCCGACGGAGAGAAGCAGTGGCCACCACTCATCCTCAACGTAGGGTCGTGTCGCCTGGACCCAACCGATGGGCGAAAGCATCGAGAGAGAGCTGTCGGCGGCGTCACCCATGGCCCTTATGACATAGGCGAGACCGACGAGGGAGGAGCCCACCCCAACCGCAGTGCGGGAGTGACTGGCGATCTGCACCACAACCAGCATCACCCCGGCAAAGACGATCCCTACCGACACGATGGCGGCGGAGAAGAGCCACGAGCCCGTCACGGACAGATCGAGCCCGGTACCGGGGAGGATGAGGGCGATGAGGATCCCCAAGACGATTTGGGCACCGACAACCACGGTGAAAGCGGCCGTCGCCGGAGCGTGTCGACCGATCGCCGCGGCCCTCACCAGTTCGGAACGACCCGTCTGCTCTTCCACGCGGGTGTTGCGCACCACCAAGAAGACACTCATCAGACCCAGGGCGACCGCGACGAACCCCACGTACTCGTTGCTAAGCATTGCCCCGAAGGTGTAGTTGTCAAGACCGATACGGGGTCCACTAAAGGCGGCACCCAGAGGGCTGTCCATAAGTGTGCCGCGGGCTTGGAGGGACTCGGGGGTGGGGTAGAGGTCCTTGGAGCTGGCGGCGAAGGATGCCATGAGACCCACGGTTGCAAGGATCCACACCGAGAGCCGGATCCGGTCGCGACGAATGATGAACCGGACGAGACGTCCGGTGCCGGTGAGGGTGTTCATTCGGCCATCACCTCTACCTCGTCTTCGACCTGATCCCCGTAGTGCCGAAGCATGAGCTCCTCGAGGGTGGGTGGGTGGCTCACCAGACTGCGGATCCCGAACTGGCTGAGTTGCTTCACCGCGCCGTCGAGATGCTCCCCATCAACGGAGAACCGGACCCTTGAGTTCTCGATGCTGACATGATGGACCCCGGGCCAGCTCTCGAGACCCTGGGCGGGATTGGATGTGTCCGCCTCGATGGTGGTGCGGGTCAGGTGACGCAACTCCAGCAGGGTCCCCGACTCCACCACCTGGCCCTGACGAATGATGCTCACCCGGTCACACAGCTTCTCCACCTGCGCCAGGATGTGACTGGAGAGGAACACCGTCGTCCCTTTTTGTTTGGCTTCGAAGATGTACTCCTGGAATACCCGTTCCATCAGAGGGTCGAGACCAGCGGTGGGCTCGTCAAGGAGGAGAAGCTCCACCTCGGAGGCGAGGGCGGCGACCAGGGCCACCTTCTGACGATTGCCCTTCGAGTAGGTGCGGGCCTTCTTGGTTGGGTCGAGGTCGAAACGCTCAAGGAGCTGATCACGACGAGTCTTGTCGATGCCGCCACGGAGACGCGCCAGCAGGTCGATAGCCTCTCCACCGGTGAGATTGGGCCACAACTCCACATCACCGGGGACATAGGCAAGCCGCCGATGCAACTCGACCGCGTCGTCCCAGGGGTCACCACCGAGAAGCTCCACCCGCCCCGAGTCTGCCGCGAGTAGTCCCAACAATACCCTGATCGTGGTGGTCTTCCCGGCACCGTTGGGTCCGAGGAACCCGTGGACCTCGCCGGTGGTCACGTCGAGGTTGATACCGTCAATGGCGACGGTGGTCCCGTAGCTCTTGACCAGATCGGCGATGGAGATGGCGTTTGTCATGATCACGACAACATACACCGGTTTCACAAATTTGTAAAGAGTATTGAAAGAGTGAACCTCCCTTGGTAAGGTACGCGGAGATGACGAACGAGCAACAACCCGATCCCACCAAGGAAAAACCGGATAACACCAAGGCTTTGCTCCGTTTTGTGGAGCGTTTCGCAATGATCCTGGCGGAGTCAGGGATGGACCGGATGCCAGCCCGGGTCTTCGCCTACATACTCGCCGAGGACTCCGACCGCTACACGGCCGCTGAGCTGGCCGAGGGGCTGGGGGTAAGCCGTGCCGCCATCTCGGGCGCGACCCGTGCCCTGGTCGATGGCGGGTTCATCGACAAGGGGAGAGAGCCGGGGTCGCGAGTCGACCATTTCATGGTCTACGACGACGACGTGTGGGCGGCTATAGCTCAGCAACGAACCCCGCTCTTGAGCCGGTATCAGACCGTCGTCGATGAAGGCGTTGACCTCATCGGGGTCGACACACGTGGTGGTCGTCGGCTGCTCCAAACTGAGGCCTATTTCGACTTCATGATGGAGGCATTGCCCAAGATCGTCGACGAGTGGCATTCTCGCAAGAACGACCTGGTCGAGGAGGCCGCACAACGGCACCGCTCCCGACTCACCGACGTCTAGGCCCCACCGAGTGGACAACTCTGGGGTTGGAACTCCGTGCTGGCGGGAGTGTCGGCCGCCATCGCGCCCATCGGAGAGTGATGGATCCTCACCGAGGATGAACCAGTGGGTTGGATCAGACCCGTCGCAATTCGGTGGACCACCCCAACTGGTCTGACAGGTCGAAGATTCACGAACCCACAATATGTTGCGGTGTCCTTTGCCGCAACCACAAGATATCGTACGAATTACTTGACTGAAATTACATCGATGTGGTACATTCTCGTTGCTGATGGTTCTCCCGCCCCGAGAGGGTCGGAGAGGCAAGAGGGAACCCGGTGCAAATCCGGGACTGCCCCGCAGCGGTGAACGGGAACGAAAGCCGTCACCTCCCCAGGGAGGTAAGAGCACTGGGTTGAAGACCCGGGAAGCGACGGCCGGTAGACCTCCGGTCACGGGTCGGCGAAGGTGCCGCCCTCGACCGGTCGCCCGTGAGTCCGAAGACCTGCCATCCGCCGGGTCACCACAAAGGGTGCCCGTGGTCCGAAGCTTCGCGGGAATTGGCTGTGGATTCGGAGACGGTGTATATGCGTCCCCTTGCCCATCCCTCCCTCCTGGTTCCAGGACCCGACATCGAGTTCGCGAGGGAAAGAGGAACGATGGTCATGATCCAAGGCTCCGGCCCATTGGCGATTCGGCGGTGGGCTGTCATATGAGCAATCTCGTTTACTTCTCCAGCGTCTCGGAGAACACCAAGCGCTTCGTCGAGCGACTCCAGGTCCTGGCCGATCGCATCCCATTGAGACGATCCGACGATCCGCTCCGGGTCGAGGAGCCCTACGTGCTCCTTGCCCCAACTTATGGGGGAGGACGCTGGAGCAATGCAGTGCCCCGGCAGGTAGCGCGCTTTCTAAACGACCCACACAACCGGTCGCTGATCCGGGGTGTCATTGCCTCCGGGAACACCAACTTTGGAGAGGCATATTGCCTCGCGGGCAGGGTCATATCCGCCAAGTGCGGGGTCCCCCAACTCTACAGATTCGAGCTCATCGGCACGGACTACGACGTCCGAGCCGTCTCACAAGGATTGGAGACGTTTTGGCATACACAACACCAAGTGGCGTGATCACACTCGACCGCGCCACCGACGATCGGGAGTCGATAGGGTCCCGCAAGGACTATCACGCGCTCAACGCCCTGCTCAACATCTACGACTGCGACGGGCGGATCCAGTTCGACCAGGACCGTGAGGCAGTGCGTCAGTACTTCTTGCAACACGTGGTCCCGCAGACGGTGACGTTCACGGGACTTCGGGAGAGGCTCCAATGGCTGGTCGAGAACGACTACTACGAGGCGGAGGTAATCGACCAGTACCCCTGGGAGTTCGTAGAAGGGCTGTTCACCGGTGTCCAATCCTACGGGTTCCGATTCCAGACATTTCTCGGAGCCTTCAAGTTCCACACCTCCTATGCCCTCAAGACCTTCGACGGGAAGGGCTACCTGGAGAAGTTCGAGGACAGGGTGGCTATGACGGCCCTCTTCCTAGGCAGAGGGGACGAAGCCCTGGCCACCAATTTCGCGAACGAGATGATCTCAGGTCGCTTCCAGCCGGCTACCCCAACCTTTCTGAACGCAGGCAAGAAGCAACGGGGCGAGTTCGTATCGTGTTTCCTTCTGCGTCTCGAGGACAACCTGGAGTCGATCGGACGGGGGATCAACTCGGCTCTGCAGCTCTCCAAGAGGGGAGGTGGGGTGTCCCTCCTACTCACCAATCTCCGGGAGCAGGGAGCCCCCATCAAAAAGATCGAGCATCAGGCGTCCGGTGTGGTGCCGGTGATGAAGATCCTCGAAGACTCCTTCTCCTACGCCAATCAACTCGGGGCCAGGCAGGGTGCAGGCGCCGTCTACCTTCATGCCCATCATACCGACGTGATGAGGTTTCTCGACACCAAGAGGGAGAACGCCGACGAGAAGGTCAGGATAAAGACGCTGTCGCTCGGCGTGGTGATCCCCGATATCACCTTCGAGCTCGCCAAGAACAACGAGGCCATGTGTCTGTTCAGCCCCTACGACGTGGAGAGGGAACTTGGACAGCCCATGTCGGACATCTCCATCACCGAAAACTATCGGGAGATGGTCGACAACCCTCGGATCAGAAAGACGAGCATCCCGGCTCGGGAGTTCTTCAAGACGATTGCCGAGCTCCAGTTCGAGTCGGGCTATCCCTATGTCGTGTTCGAGGATGCGGTCAACCGGGCGAGCCCAATCCCGGGATGGATCAACATGTCCAACCTGTGCTCGGAAATCCTCCAGGTGAACACACCGAGCACCTACGACCCCTCGATCGGGTATGAGACAGTCGGCAAGGACATCTCCTGCAACCTGGGGTCCCTCAACATCGCAGAGGCAATGTCGTCGCCTGACCTCGGTCACACCGTCGAAACGGCGATCCGGGGGCTCACCGCCGTATCCGACCAGAGTGACAACTCCTCGGTGCCGTCAGTGGCAAACGGCAACGCCCGGTCCCATGCGATCGGTCTCGGTCAGATGAACCTCCACGGGTTCCTCGGCAGCCAGGGCATCGCATACGGGTCGCCCGAAGGCGTCGACTTCACCAACATCTACTTCTACACGGTGGCCTATTTCTGTGTGCGGGCATCCAACCGTCTCGCAATAGAGCGGGGTGTGACCTTCGACGGTTTCGACGAATCCGACTTCGCCACCGGCGTCTACTTCGACAAGTACGTTGACCGCGTGTGGGAACCGGAGACGACCCGGGTGCGGGACCTGTTTGCCTCGGCGGGAATCGACATCCCTACCGCTGCCGATTGGACGGAGTTGCGGGAATCGGTCATGGAGCACGGGCTCTACAACCAGAATCTTCAGGCGGTGCCCCCAACGGGCTCGATCAGCTATATCAACCACTCTACGGCGTCGATCCACCCGGTCGCCGCCAAGATCGAGATCCGAAAGGAAGGCAAGCTCGGCCGGGTTTACTTCCCGGCGCCCGGCATGACCGACGACAACGCCGAGTTCTTCGAGGATGCCTATGAGATCGGGTACGAGAAGATCATCGACACCTATGCCGCTGCCACCCAACATGTCGACCAGGGTCTGAGCTGCACCCTGTTCTTTAGGGACACCGCCACGACCCGCGATATCAACAAGGCCCAGATCTATGCGTGGCGGAAGGGCATCAAGACCCTGTACTACATCAGGCTCCGTCAGGATGCTCTCGATGGGACAGGAATCGAAGACTGCGTGAGCTGCACGCTCTGAAACGAGGTATCCACCAAATGACATTGGCACGAGAAGACAGCATCGTGGAGTCGGTGACACCCCCCGGGTTCCGCCACGACCCCGGGGTGCGGATCCGTCCCATCAACTGGAATCGGGTCACAGATGAAAAGGACATGGAGGTCTGGAACCGGCTGACGGCCAACTTCTGGCTCCCGGAGAAGGTACCCCTCTCCAACGACATCCCCGCATGGCGACGGTTGACCGACGAGGAGCGTCGCCTCACCATGCGAGTGTTCACCGGTCTCACCCTCCTCGACACCATCCAGGCGACGGTGGGCGAGATCTGTCAGATCCAAGACGCCAGCACCGATCACGAGGAGGCGGTGTACACCAACATCGCGTTCATGCAGTCGGTGCACGCCCGCAGCTATTCGTCGGTCTTCTCCACCTTGGCCAGCACCCCCGAGATCGACGAGGCGTATGGATGGGCGGTTGCCAACGTCGTCCTCCAGGAGCGGGCACGGAAGGTGATGACCCACTACTACGGAGACGATCCCCTAAAGAGGAAGGTGTCGTCGACCCTCCTGTCGTCGTTGCTGCTCTACGCCGGGTTCTACCTTCCGCTCCACTTCTCTTGTCATGCCACCCTCACCAACACCGCCGACATGATCAGACTCATCCTGAGGGACAAGGCAGTGCACGGGTACTACAGCGGATACAAATACCAACGGCGGCTCGAACGGTACACCGAAGCCGAGAGGGCCGAGGCGAGAGACTTCACCATGAGCCTCCTCGACGAACTGTACGAATTGGAGTTGGAGTACTCCGGCGAGCTGTACGAGTCACTCGGCCTTTTCGACGATGTGGCCGTGTTCGTGCGGTACAACGCCAACAAGGCACTGATGAACCTGGGGTACGAGACTCGCTTCTCAGCCGAGGAGACGGCCGTCAACCCCGAGATACTGGCAGCCCTCTCACCCGGAGCAGACGAAAACCACGACTTCTTCTCGGGGTCCGGGTCTTCCTATGTGATGGGTCGGGCAGAGGACACCGACGACAGCGACTGGGAGTTTTGAAGATGAGAACCGACACAGATATCGGGGCCACTGTCCTCGGATACCCCCGGTTCGGTCCGCAGCGGGAGCTGAAGTGGGCAGTGGAGTCATACTGGTCCGGATCGATCGACCAGACCGAGCTCGAGGGGCGGGCGGCGACCCTCAGGGCCGACACCTGGCGGGAAATGGCCGACGGCCGACTCGACACGATCCCCGGCAACACTTTCTCCTACTACGACCATGTCCTCGACACCGCCTGGATGTTGGGGGCAGTACCCCCGAGGTTCAGCGATCTTGGGCTGGCGCCGCTCGACACCTACTTTGCGATGGCCCGGGGCAGGGCTTCCGTTCCCGCTCTGGAGATGACCAAATGGTTCGACACCAACTACCACTACCTGGTTCCCGAGCTCGGGCCGGATACCAGCTTTACCCTCGATGTCACCAAGCCCGTGGGCGAGTACCGGGAGGCAGTGGCCCAGGGTATCGCCACCCGTCCGGTCATTCTCGGACCCGTGAGTTTCCTCCTCCTGTCGAAACCCCACGCCGGAGCCCCTCAGGGGTGGGACCCCCTCGACCTTCTCGAACCGCTGTTGGACACGTACGACCATCTCCTCACCGAACTGGCCGAGGAGGGTGTGGCGTGGGTACAGCTCGATGAGCCGTGTCTCGTCGAGGATCGGTCGCCCGGGGAGTTGGAGGCGGTCACCGCGTGCTATGGGAGGCTGGGAAGTCTGGAGAAGAGACCCAAGATCCTCGTTGCCACATACTTTGGGACCCCCGGTCCCGCCCTACCTCATTTGGCGACGGCTCCGATCGAGGGGATCGCGCTCGACCTGGTCACAACGGAACCGACAGGTGTCGCATTGGTAGCCCATGACCTCGCGGACAAGATCGTGGTTGCCGGTGTTGTCGACGGTCGCAACGTGTGGCGCACCGACCTCGATACGGCACTCAAGAAGGTGGTGCCACTGTTGGGGTTGGCAGGATCTGTGGCGTTGTCCAGTTCCTGTTCGCTTCTCCACGTCCCCTACGACGCCGATGCCGAAACCGATATCGACCCCGAGGTTCGTTCCTGGTTGGCGTTCGCCCGCCAGAAGCTCGCCGAGATTGTCGTCCTGCAGAAAGCCCTCACCGACGGTCCCGACTCCGTTGCCGACGAAGTTGGGGCCGCCCGGTCGGTTGTGGAGCGGCGTCTTGGGTCATCGCGGCTCCGCAACGCGGCTGTTCGGGAACGTCTCGAAGGGTTGGCCGGCAGCCGTCCAAGCCGGGGCGCCTACCGGACCAGACTGTCTGAACAGAGGTCGTTGGGTCTACCTGTGCTGCCGACCACCACCATAGGTTCCTATCCCCAGACCAGGGAGATACGTCGTCTCAGGTCGGACTTTGCCTCGCGTAAGGTCGAACGCGAGGAGTACGAGTCGGTAATGAGGGCCGAGATCGAGAGTGTGATCCGTCTCCAGGAGGAGATCGGACTTGATGTGCTGGTGCACGGGGAGCCCGAGCGCAACGACATGGTCCAGTACTTTGCAGAGCAACTCGATGGTTACGTCGCTACCCAGCACGGGTGGGTCCAGTCGTACGGGTCGCGGGGTGTCCGCCCTCCCATCCTCTTCGGTGATGTATCCCGACCCTCCCCGATGACGGTCGAATGGTCCCAGTATGCCCAATCCCTCACAAACCGGCCGGTCAAGGGGATGCTTACGGGGCCGGTCACGATGCTGGCGTGGTCCTTCGTCAGGGACGATCAGCCGCTGGCGGAGACCGCCAACCAGGTGGCCCTTGCTCTTCGTGACGAGACTGTCGACCTCGAGGAGGCCGGGCTCCGTGTCATCCAGGTCGATGAGCCGGCACTGCGGGAACTCCTTCCCCTCCGGGAGGTGGACCGGGCCTCGTACCTCGACTGGGCGGTTGCCTCATTCCGTCTGGCGACGTCGGGTGTCTCCGATTCGGTCCAGATCCACACCCACATGTGTTATGGGGAGTTCTCCGACATAATCGCTGCCATAGAGAAGATGGACGTCGATGTCATCAGCCTCGAGGCGAGCCGCTCCCAGATGGGTGTTCTCGATGATCTTGACGGTTCCGATTTCACCAGGTCGGTCGGTCCCGGCGTTTATGACGTTCACTCGCCCCGTGTCCCAACAGTGGAGGAGATGACGAACCTCCTGGTGAAGGCGGTTGGTGCGGTGGGCTCCGAACGTCTTTGGGTCAATCCCGACTGTGGGCTCAAGACCCGTCACTACGACGAGGTCGTCCCCGCCCTGAACAACCTGGTCGCGGCTGCCGCCGCAATCCGTGGCATCCAGTCCTGATGTAAGTGTTCCCCCTCCGCAGTTTGGGGAAAGGTTGCTGGGGTCCACGTGGGGCAATCGACCGCCCCCTTCCCGGCTCCGCCGGTACTCCCCCCTCCGGAGGGAGAAACGCGACCAGATCTCTTCGCGGAGGTGCCCCCATCGGCAGCGCCTACGAATCTCTGGTAGGTGAGGGAGTGTCAGCCTATGACGGTGGCGATGGTGGCTACGACGACTCCGATGATGGCCGAATACAAGGAGATCTGATTGCCTCGTCGCCGGTCCTGGGCTTTGGATTCATCGTCGGTGACCTCATGGGTTTGACCCACTGGACCGAAGTTGAACACGCCGGCGCGTGAGAAGCCGGCGCAGAAGCGGAAGTGACCTTGGAGGAAACCCGACGCAGATAACGCCGCCGGGAGGAACAGCAGCAAACGCCACCAGGGGTTGACGTCGGTCCACACGAGGATGGCGAAGGCAACGACCGTGACGGCGAGGCCGACCCAGCCAGCATTACGACGTCGTGCGATCTCCTCCGGTCCGATGTTGCAGACACCTGGTACGTATTCAGACTGGACCATGGTCAGATTGCGAGTATCTGGACGACACCGACGACGGCGGCGAACAGGGCGAGGGTGAGGTCGGTGCCGATGTTGCGGCGTTCGTCGTTGACGCGGACTCGGAGGATTGCGGCTCCGATCATCAGCAGCACCAGTCCGAAGGCTGCAGCGGCGGCCAGCCATCGATTCCAGAAAAAGGCGAACAGCCCAATGGCGGCTGCAATCTCGGGGATGGCGACCAGTCGGTAGCGTTCCCAGGACCACCCGATTGTCCCGGCGTTCTGCACCTGCATTTCATGGCGTTGCAGAATCATCACACCATGGGCCAGGTACATGAGGCCGAGCAGTACGGCGAGGATGTTGGCGGCGATCTCCAAAGTGTGTCCCTCTCTCTATTCTGTGACCTTGCTTATAGATAGTTGCTAGGAAGATCCTAGTAGGTAGCAAACCTACAAGTCCACGCCTACCATTCTCTCAAGTGACCGCTTCCGTCCCAGAACCAGAGCTGCATTGCGACCAGTCCTTCCAGGAGGTGTTCTCCCTCCTCGGTAGACGATGGACCGGGCTCATCATTGCGATACTTATGCAACGCCCCTCCCGCTTCGGGGAGATTGCCAAAGCCATACCGTCGCTCAGCGACAGCATGCTCTCCGCCCGTCTCGGTGAGCTGGCCCACGCGGGACTCGTGGAGCGCGAGGTCCTTCAGGGTCCGCCCATCGGGGCGCTCTACCGGCTCACTGCCAGGGGCGAAGCCCTCCGCCCGGCGCTGGAAGCTCTGGCCGCATGGGCCGAGCAATACATGATGGAGCCTTAGCCCGGCTGCGGAGTCCCAACGCGTATCTTTCGGTTGTCCGCGCCCTCCTAGAAGATGACCGAGCTGGCGGCTGCCCCATCCGAAACGACAACCCGACATCGGATCTCGTCGAGAGAGACGATCTCCTAAAGAGTCTTCGAGGTGATCTGGCTCGAGCC
>WHTL01000082.1 GCA_009377735.1 Acidimicrobiia bacterium | reverse complement strand
CACCGTCCGCATCCATGTTGGCGAGGAACTCGAGCCGATTCCCCCAGTCGTCGGATGGCAACCCCATACGTCCCCCCAGGAAACTTGGAACTGCTGCCACCATCAGAAGCACAGCAACGGCCACCAGGACAAACCCGAGACGATGACGATCCCTTCCACCGCGGATGAGGGCACTAGCCAGGAGAGCGGAGGACAGCCCGGAGAGAACCAAAAGGACCATCTGGACCTCAGTACCTATGGCGAAGGACAATGAAAGGGGCCCGAGGAGAGCTGCTCCTCCTAGAGCCACGACACGGGCGGGTTTGTCCACCAGGAGAACGGCGACCACCGAGGCAACTCCCAGCCCCGCCACCCACCACCAGGGAACCCCCACACCCAGGGTCGGTGATCCGAGGATGCTCTGGGGAGAATCGATCAGATGCGGCACGACTGCGACGCCTCCCAACATTCCGATGACACCATCAATCGGTCTGCCCGGACCCCCGAAGACACGAACGACGAGGGCAACAAGGAAGGGGAGAATCACCGCTACGGGGACGATGAGCGAGAGAACACCCACGGCAACCACCGCCTCCGCGGCACGGCCCAAGGCAGCGGCCGTACCGCTGCCGCGCTTCGGTCCCACGGTTGCCGCCAATGCCCAGGGGAGAGCCGCAGCGGCGAGAATCGCCTGCCACCGACCCGTCGAAGTGACTGCGATAAGACTGGGCGCTGCCATGGTGAGCAACCCCACCACATACCTCTGCGATCCGGTCATCCCGATTCGTCGGGCGAGTCGACCCGTTCCCGCGATTCCGGCGACTATCGCTACCAAGGTGATCACGATGCGGGCAAGGCCAGCACTGCCAAAGAGGGCAGCCTGGGCCCATGACACCAGCCCGATCAACGGATGGAGCGGACCACCGGATCCAAGACCGGCCCGATCCCAGCCACCTGCCACTCGAGAGAGCTGCGCCAAGGCGCCGTCGTTGAACGGCGCCGACCAACCGGACACGGGGAGACCGCCGAGGAAGATTGACCAGAGCCCGGCCAGGGAGAAAAGGACGGCCACCAACATACCGGTCAGGGCAGGACTCCAGAGAGAGCGAACCCGACCCGCCACCCCGGTGCCGGTGTCATCGAAGACATCGAGTACCCAATCGCTGAACTCGGCACCAAGATTCCGGAGAGCGACCGAACCCTCCACCTGATATCGGAACAACTCCTCGTCACTCTCCTGTCGGATGCGATTCAGATTCCGCCTCCGTTTCAGAGTGGACGGCAGCTGGCCAATGTTCCACGCCCATGCAGCCACGTGCCGGGCGCCCGTTCTCCACCGTCCGAAGAAAAGGCTCCCCAGACCCTCGACAATGTCGACCAGCAGTGTCAACGGGATCATCCAGAGCAGTGTCACGAAACGATAGGAGACGAGCATGGACCGGAGGCGGCCGGCCTCCTCCCTCCAACCTCGACCCGATTCCTGACAGACCCCGGTGTGGAAGACCTCGGACGATGGTGCAACTATCACCCGTCCTCCCGCCAGCCGGGCGCGTTGGGAGAAGTCCAGCCCCGCGGCGACCGGCGGGAGGCGTTCGTCGAAGCCTCCCAGACCTTTGGCAAGATCACGACGAACCAGAATGGATATCGAGGAAACGAATCCCACGTCGCGCACCACGTCGTACTGTTCGAGATCGACCTCACCTGTGTCGAGTCCGGAGTAGAGCTCACCGAAGACATCGGTGGCGGCTCCGACGCCCTCGAGCGTGTCAGTGGTCCCCTCTACTAAAAGCTTCGATCCCACTACCGACGCATCTTGACGAGACATTTCCGCCACCAGGGCTTGCAGGGCATCGCGCCGGGGGCGGGCGTCACCATGGAGAAGCCACACCAAATCGATCTCGGACCCGGCGAAGGAGAGCACCTCGACGAGGGACGAGGAGGTTCGAACATCCCGTTCCAGCGGAATTGCGCCCTCTCCGACCAGGACGATGTCCGACACCTCGTAGACTTGACCCTCGAGTGCATCTAGAACGGGCGCGACATCAACACCCTCGACAAGGGTGACGGCTACCAGCACCTTGGGCGCGGGGGCACCGCTTTCGTTTTCTACGGAATCCGGTTCGACCGGTGTCGAAACGCTGGTCATCAAAGGAGCATTGTGGGGCGAGCAGCCAGCTTAGGCAATCTAGGGCGCAACAGATGGTGAGGGTGGCAGCGCTGTCGGGCGGTGTGGGCGGGGCCAGGATGGTACGTGGCCTACAACGGCTGCTCGGTCATCATCTTGAGGTGATAGTGAATGTCGGCGACGATGAGCGCGTCTACGGACTGGCCCTCTCTCCCGACATCGACACGGTCGTCTACGGCCTCGCCGGAGTGCAGGGCCCACAGGGATGGGGGATGGCAGACGATCGGTTCGGGGTGATGACCGCCCTGGAGCGTTTCGGTGTCGACACAACGTTCCGGGTGGGTGACGGTGATCTCGCCACCCTTCTCTACCGAAGCAACCGGCTCGCCGAAGGCGCCACACTCACCGAGGTGACCAGGGAGATCGCCCAAGCGTTCGAGGTTGAGGCAAATATTCTGCCGGTCAGCAATGACCTTGTTCGCACCCAACTGAAGATCAGAAGTGGCACCTGGCTCCACTTCCAGGAGTACTTCGTCCACCGGGGCCACGAGGACGAGGTCGTTGACGTGCGCTTCGAAGGCACCGAAAGGGCACGACCGGCACCGGGTGTCCTCGCCGCCATCGGAAGGGCCGACCTGGTGGTGATCGGACCATCCAACCCTCCCCTGTCCGTCTGGCCGATTCTCGCCGTAGACGGCGTCGTCGACGCCCTCTCGGCTAAACCGACGATCTGTGTGAGCCCACTCATCGGGGCCACGGCACTGCGCGGTCCGGCGGACAAGGTGATGGCATCCCTCGGTCTACCGCCGGGCACTGAAGGGGTTATCGCCGCCTACGAAAACCTGATCGACGCCATCGTCGTCGATCCGGGGGACGCCGATGAGGTGTCCTCGAACACCGTCGAGGTAATCCCCGCCAATACTCGGATCGCCGATATCGGGGCAGCAGAGCGCCTCGGCCGCCTATTACTCTCCCACGTTCGATGATCAGCATCATTCCAATCGAGAGCATTGGAGAGGTGGGGAGGGGCCACGACCTCGCTAACACACTCGCCACGGCCGTCGGGGAAGTCGGCGCCGTCGAGGGCGATGTCTTGGTCGTGACCCACAAGGTCGTATCCAAGTCCGAGGGGGCAGTCGTCGACCTGAGCGATGACCCGGAGGAACATCTTCGTCTGGTGGAATCCGAGGCCAAGAGCATCATCAGACGTCGCGGTTCGCTCACCATCACCGAGACAAGACATGGCTTCATCTGTGCCAACGCCGGGGTTGACAGGTCGAATGCCCAGCCGGGGACCGCCATCCTCCTCCCCTACGACCCGGATCGCTCCGCCCGCCGGCTCCGGGATCGGGTATATCACCATCTCGGGCTAGAGCTGCCTGTCATCATCAGTGACACGTTCGGCAGACCTTGGAGGAGAGGTCTAACCGACGTCGCCATCGGAGTTGCGGGGATACGACCCCTCATGGATCTCCGTGGCGAGTCGGATCACATGGGTCGAACCCTCGATGTCACCGAGATTGCTGTCGTCGATGAGATCGCCGCCGCAGCCGACCTGGTGATGGGCAAGTCGTCGATGGTCCCTGCCGCCCTTGTCCGCGGCGCCCCGTACCACCAAGGTGCCGGAGAAGCCACCGAGCTGATCCGCCCCCCAAACGAAGACCTGTTCCGGTAGAGCCACATCCCGCGCCACCGCGGATGGGCGCCTCTACACGAGCCGCGATATGGACCGGGTGTACCGCAACGGGCGACGAGCACAGACTCCAAGCCGTGGGTGGCCGTGCAGATGCCGTGGTGGCGGGTGGGAAACCCCAGCCGCGACAAATAAATCCACCAATGAAACCGCGGCGAGGCAAAGCTTCAGATGACATCCACCCGAATCCGGAAAATCATCCCGACACAACAGACAGACACCAGGTACGGAAGTTTGACGTAGGACGGCCCCGACCGCGCGAAACGTGAACACGAGCCAGCCGTTGGGGGCCTGGGGGACACCCTCCTTCGCACTCGTGGGGGGACCACCCTCGGAGCCCTACAATGATTCGCCGAGCTAGAGGAGATCTGACACCAATGGCCGTCCTTCCCCACGAGGGCAACTACTCCATCATGTACCGACCGTACGACGTTCCGGTGGGTGCGGGAACCAGACCCGGATACATGGCACGACCCGATGAGGTCGGAAAATTCCCCGTTGTCCTGGTGATCCCCGATATCGATGGGATGGGCTCACATGAGAAGGACCTCTGCCGACTTCTCGCCCGACATGGTTTCGCCGCCCTCGCAGTCGAGCTTTACCAATCCCCCACGGGTGTCGACTACGGGTGGTCGAGCGACCGCAAGGCCATGGTCGAACTGGATGAGGCGGTGGAGTTCCTCAGATCGGAGGACATCGACTGGGCACACGCCGACCGTCTCGGTGTCGTGGGTCTAGAGGTGGGTGGCCGCTTCGCCCTCATCTCCGCGGCTACTCGGCGATGGGCTGTTTCGTGTGTGGTCATCGGGACGCCACTCACGGGAGATGAGAACCGCGAGCACCAGGTCGCCGACTATCTCGACTCGTTGGGAATCCCCGTCCTCGGTCTCTACGGGGCCGACGACGAACTCGTGTCGAATGAAACGGTGGATGAGGCCCAAAGAAGGAACGACAGCGGTCAATGGCTGCTGTATAAGGGAGCCGCCCACGACTTCTTCGACATCAACTCCGACACCTACGACGTTGACGCCGCCGCCGATGCCCAGGTGCGTATCACCGAATGGTTCAAGGCAACCCTCCCGGCCGCAGAAACAGTGGAACTCGGCTAGCTGGAGCGAAGGTTCCTGATCTCGCCAGAGTGGATCTGTTCTCGGCCGGAGGCCGTCTCCACCACCAGGGAACCGTCAGGGGCAATGTCAACCGCCGTTCCCGAGTTGGTGGGCTCCCAGGTGATTTCTTGGCCGAGCGTTACGCAGACTGCCCGGTAATCATCGATGGGCCACGGGTCTTGATCTATCAGCTCCAGAAGATGTTCGATCCACCTCGTCGCGAGGTCCACACCAAACCCCTCCGCCGGCGGGTCGCCTTTGATCGCACCCCATCCATCTGGCGGATCGGGCCACCACAGGTTTACTCCCATACCCACGATGACAAGGTCGCCGCCACGCTCGGCGAGGATCCCCGCCACCTTGTCGCCATCGATGAGAACATCATTGGGCCATTTGAGAGCCCCGCCAACCACCCGACGGGCTGCCAGCCCGGCCAAGAGAGGAAGAATTCCCATCGTCGGCGAGGTCATCTGCCAACCAAGCGAGACCGCGACGGCACGAGGAGCGGTTCGCCATCCCCTGCCATGCCTACCCCTACCCGCCGATTGCCTGTTGGCGATGACACCGTGCGGGTCCCGAGGGTTACGATCACGGATGAGATCCTGGGTCGAGGTGACCTCATCAACAATCTCAAGTGAATAGTGTGGTGGCATCCGGTCCATTCTCTCGTTTGATCCTGGGAGGTGATGGTGGGCACGGAGGAACGTATTGAACAACTTCGGAAGTTGGTGGACGACTCTGTCCACGCCGGAAGCCGGCGCGCAGTAGAACGTCAACATGACCAGGGCAAGCTCACTGCCAGGGAGCGGATCGACACCCTTCTCGACAAGGGCACCTTCCACGAGATCGACATGTTCGTGCGCCATCACGCCCGAGGATTCGGCATCGAGGACAACCGCCCTCTTGGTGATGCTGTGATCACGGGTCACGGCACCATCGACGGGCGGCGTGTCTTCGTCTTCGCCGAAGACTTCACCGTCTTCGGCGGTTCCCTCAGTGCCGTGGTAGCCGACAAGATATGCAAGGTCCTCGACCTCGCCATGCAGACGGGCGCACCCGTCATCGGACTCAAGGATTCTGGGGGTGCAAGGATCCAGGAGGGTGTCGCCTCCCTGGACGGCTATGGCCGCATCTTCGAGAGGAACGTTCGGGCTTCCGGTGTCATCCCCCAGATTTCGGTGATCATGGGGCCAAGTGCCGGTGGTGCCGTCTACTCCCCCGCCATCACCGACTTCGTCTTCCAGATCGATCAGACGAGCTACATGTTCATCACGGGTCCCGATGTCATCAAGACGGTGACGGGCGAGGAAGTGACGAAGGAGGAGTTGGGTGGTGCCATGGCGCACGCCTCAAAATCGGGGCTGACCCACTTCGTCTACCAGGACGAGATCAGCGCCCTGGAAGCTGTTCGTTATCTACTCTCATTTGTCCCTCAAAACAATATGGAGACACCGCCATTCTTCGCCACCGACGACCCCGACGATCGGGTGGACGACTCCCTCGATGCGATCATCCCCGACTCTGCCAACCAGCCATACGACATGGTGGAGGTAATCGAAACCATCGTCGACGATGGGGAGTTTTTCGAGGTCAACGAGCACTGGGCCGGAAACATCGTGATAGGTTTCGGCAGGATCGACGGCCATACGGTGGGCCTCATCGGCAATCAGCCAGCCCAGCTCGCGGGCACCCTAGACATCACCGCATCGGAGAAGGCGGCGCGCTTCGTCCGCTTCTGCGACGCCTTCAACATCCCGTTGGTGACCTTCGTCGACGTGCCGGGCTTCCTCCCCGGTGTCGACCAGGAGCACGGCGGTGTCATCCGGCATGGCGCCAAGCTCCTATACGCCTATAGCGAGGCCACCGTCCCCCGCATCAGTGTGATCACCCGCAAGGCGTATGGGGGTGCCTACCTCGTGATGAATGCCCGCGGGATTCGCGCCGACCTGGTGTTCGCCTGGCCGTCGGCGGAGATCGCCGTCATGGGCGCCCAAGGCGCGGTCAACGTGATCTTCCGACGCGAGCTAGCCGAGGCGGAGGACCCCGAAGCTCGTCGTACCGAGCTCATCGAGGACTATGAGGAGCGGTTCAACAATCCATATCGTGCTGCGGAGTTGGGTTTGGTGGACGAGGTCATCGAACCTCGCATGACAAGAATCAAGTTGATCGACGCCCTGAGGATGCTGCGCACCAAACGGGAAACCCTTCCTCAGAAAAAGCACGGGAACATTCCCCTGTGATCATTTATCCGAACACGGAGATCCGCTGAATGTCATTGGAACATATCGACTCCGTGCTCATCGCCAACCGCGGGGAGATCGCGGTTCGCGTCATCCGCACCGCACGCGAGTTGGGTCTCCGCACCATCGCTGTCTATTCGGAGTTGGATCGCGACGCCCTCCATGTCGAGTTGGCCGACGAGGCCTGGGCGATAGGCCCCGCACCCGCAGCAGAGTCCTATCTCAACATCGATCGAATACTGGAGGTGGCCAAGGCATCTCGGGCGGCGGCGATCCACCCCGGCTACGGGTTCTTGGCCGAGAATCCCGAATTCGCCCGCCGGGTGATCGCATCCGATGTCATCTGGGTAGGACCTCCGGCCGAAAGCATCGACGCCATGGGCGACAAGATGGTCGCCCGCGAGACCGCAGCTTCCGGTGGTGTCCCCATTGTCCCAGGGGTCACCGAATCGATAACCGACCCCAAGGTCATTCGGGACTTCGCCGCTGAAAACCAATATCCGGTCGCCGTCAAGGCGGCACATGGCGGCGGCGGCAAGGGGCTCCGGGTTGTCTGGGATGATGAAGAGGTCGACGAGGCGTTCGAGGGGGCCCGTCGGGAGGCGGAAGCGTACTTCGGGAACCCCACCGTCTACGTCGAGAAGTATCTCGACAAACCGCGGCACATAGAGGCGCAGATCCTCTTCGACAGTCACGGGAAGGGCCTGTTCCTTGGCGAACGGGATTGCACCGTGCAGCGCCGTCACCAAAAGCTCATCGAGGAGAGTCCGGCCCCGGCGTTCACCGATGAACAGCGTGCCACCCTGGCGGAGGCGGCCGTGGCGGCGGGACACTCCTGCGGTTACGTCAACGCCGGAACGGTCGAGTTCATCATGGACCAGAGCGGAGGCTTCTACTTCCTGGAGATGAACACTCGTCTTCAGGTGGAACACACAGTCACCGAGATGGTCACGGGACTCGATCTGGTGCGGTATCAGTTCATCGTCGCCGACGGGCAGCCACTCGACCTCGACGCGGTCACCTTCAGCGGTCACGCCATCGAGTTAAGGATCAATGCCGAGGACCCCTACCGTGACTTTGTCCCCACACCCGGTCAGGTGGTCGAGTGGAGAGTGCCATCCGGCCCCGGTGTGAGGATGGATTCCTGGATCACCCCATCGACCAGGGTCTCCCAGTACTACGACAACCTGATGGGGAAACTGATTGTGTGGGGTTCCGACCGAGAGCATGCCATCGCCCGTGGCAAGAGGGCATTGAACGAGATGGTCGTAACCGGCGTGCATTCCACCATCCCCGCCCACCTGGCGGTCCTCGACACCCCCGAGTTCGCCAATGCGGAGCATTACACCCGGTGGTTGGAGGAGGAAGTGACCCTCCCCGCTCCGCTTCCGGACGCCCCACCCCAGCTCGCCGAGGACGAGGAATTGGTGAGAAGGGACCTCACGGTCGAGGTGGGTGGACGCCGCTTCGGGGTTGCCTTCTGGGCGCCGGAGGCAAAAGCCCCCTCATCGGGTCGTACCCGGCGTCGCCCCCCCAAGCTGGAGAAGAGGGGCGGGTCTGCTGCCAGTGACGGTGTCATCGTCGCCCCCATGCAGGGCACCATCGTCAAGGTGTCGGTCAAAGCGGGCGATACAGTGAGTGAGGGCCAGGCCATTTGCGTCCTCGAGGCAATGAAGATGGAGAATGAAGTTCGCGCCCCCTCCGCGGGCGAAATCACCGACCTGCGCATCCAGGCCGGCGACACGGTCAGCCCCAACCAGGTGATAGCGGTAGTCAGGTAATTCTTCCCCACGCAAATTCTCCCCACGCATGTGGGGGAACAAGTAACAATGGGAGTATGGCTTCGTACGCAAACAGGGCGGACGCTGGGCGGAGGCTTGCCGAGGAGCTCTTGCCGCTCTTTGAGGGTCGTCGGCCGGTCGTTTTGGGTCTTCCCCGGGGCGGAGTCCCCCTCGCCGCCGAGGTGAGCGCCGCCCTACAGGCACCACTCGATGTGCTGGTCGTCCGCAAGATCCCTACGCCCGGACAACCCGAGCTCGCCCTGGGAGCGGTTGGTGAAGGTGACGTCAAGGTCCTCAACAAGAGGATCGTTGCCGCCTTGGGGTTGAATGAAGATCAAATCTCGCAGCTGGCAGCGGCCCTGGCCGGGGAGGTGGAAGACCGTTTGCGGAGATTCCGTGGCGGCGATGAGGGGATACCCATCAGGGACCGGGATGTGATCGTCGTCGATGACGGGATGGCGACCGGGGCCTCCATGATGGCGGCGATCGCTGTCGCAAGTGCGCAAGGCGTTGGGTCCGTCACGGTCGCCGTACCCGTCGCAAGTGTTGACGCCGTGAAACTGGTCTCACAGGACGCCGACAAGGTGGTCACCATGGGGACACCACGATATTTCCGGGCGGTCGGGGAATGGTACGCGGACTTCACTCAGACCACCGAGGAAGAGGTAATCGAGCTCCTCGCTCGGTATGGGTGAGGGTGACTACTCGGCTGCCTCTGTGATGGCCTCGGCGGCGCTCGGATGCACCATCAGCGTCTCAACGAGCTGGCGGATGTTGACATTGGCGGACACCGCAAGCGCCACAATCCCGATCAGCTCGGATGCACGGTGACCGACGATGGTGCCCCCGAGCACCACACCTGTCGCCGGATCCGAGATCACCTTGACGAAGCCCCTGGTGGAACCCTGCAGCACCGAGCGGGCATTGGCAGCAAAGGGGACCTTCGTGGTTCTGACCTTCCGGCCGTGGGCGGCGGCATCCACCTCCTCGAGGCCAACCGATGCGATCTCTGGTTGGGTGAATACGGCCTGGGACACCTTTGAGTAGTCGAGGGGGGTGACCGTCATCCCGGAGATGTGACGTCCAATCTTGCGACCCTGCATGGCGGCCACCGACGAGAGGGGCATCTGACCGGTGCAGTCTCCGGCGGCATAGATGTGCGGAACCGAGGTGCGCTGGTACTCATCAACGGTGATGAATCCGTCTTCATGGGTCACGCCGGCATCATCTAGTCCGAGATCGGCTGTTAGCGGGACCGACCCTATGGCAAGAAGGGCGTGGGAGCCCTCCACCACCCGACCATCGTCACAGCGCACCACCACGCCTCCGTTCTCTCTCTCGACGGAGGACGCCCTGGCGCCGATGACCATCTGGATGCCACGCTCGATGAAGTCTTCCTCGAGGGTGGCGGCGACCTCTGGATCTCGGTAGGGCAGGACCTGTTGGCGGGAAACCACCAGGGTGACCTCACTACCAAGTGCGGCGAATATGTGAACGAACTCGACTCCGGTGACCCCCGAACCGATGACGACCATATGGTCCGGCACCTCGGGCAGGTCATAGGCGTGGCGTGTGGTGAGGATCCTCTCCCCGTCGACCGACGCCCACTCCGGGACCCGGGGCGCCGAGCCCGTCGAGAGCAGGCAATGATCGAAACGAAGCTGTGTCTCACCACCGTCCTTCAGCTTCACCAGGGCTGAGTGGGGTCCTGTGAGACGGGCCGTACCCGACAGCAGATCGACGTTCTGGGAGTCGAGCAGGTCGACCAACCCCTGGTTGATGTCGGCAGTGATCGCCGCCATCCGAGTGGAGAGACCCGTCATGTCAACGGCCGACGGCTCCGTTTTCAGACCCAGTCGGGATGCGTGGCGGATCGAATCCATCCGGATGGCCGAGGCACTCATCGTCTTGGAGGGGATGCAGTCCCAGAGGTGGGCTCCCCCACCCACGATGTCCTTTTCCACCACCGTCACGGCACGACCCTGGGATGCGGCGGTGGTGGCGGCAGCCGATCCGGCCGGTCCGCCGCCGATTACGAGAAACTGAGGAGGTGATTCAGAGTTCATGTCAGCTGGAGAGTAACGAGGTCACGGACCGGGCTCGCCGTCACCGTTCTGCGCGGATTTTTGACGCGATGAGGCGAGATTCCACGCGCAGAACGGTGGTTGAGGTTGCCGCTACCCGTTCTGCGCGGATTTTTGACGCGATGAGGCGAGATTCCACGCGCAGAACAGTGGTTGAGGTCACCCCTCCCCCTTCTGCGCGGATTTTTGACGCGATAGGGCAAGATTCCACGCGCAGAACAGTGGTTGAGGTCACCCCTCCCCCTTCTGCGCGGATTTTTGACGCGATAAGGCGAGATTCCACGCGCAGAACAGTGGTTGAGGTTGCCGCTATCCACCGGCGTCCTGGGTCCCGAAGACACTCCTTAGTGCGTCGGAGACCTCACCGAGGGTGGCTCCGGCACGGAGGGCTTCCTCCATTGGGTAAACAATGTTGTCGCTACCTCGGGCGGCGGTGGCAACTCGGTCAAGACCGGAGCTCACCTCATCGGCGTCTCGCTGGCCCCTCCACTTCTCAAGCCGGACGCACTGGTCTCGTTCCAGCCGCTCGTCGACCTTCATCACCTCGATGGGCTCCTCCTCCTCACCGGTATATCGGTTTACGCCGACCACGACCGACTCGCCAGATTCCTGGCGTAGGGCCTCCTCATAGGCGGACTGCTCGATCTGGGACTGCATCCAACCATCCTCGATCGCCTGCACCGCACCTCCCCGCCGCCCGATGTCGTCAAACAACTCCACCGCCTTCTCCTCGACGGAGTTGGTGAGCGACTCCACGAAATAGGACCCCGCCAGTGGGTCGACGGTGTCACCCATTCCTGATTCGTTGGCGAGGATCTGTTGCGTCCGGAGCGCCACCCTTGCCGCCTGGTCGGTGGGAAGGCCCACCGCCTCGTCATAACTGTTGGTATGGAGAGACTGGGTACCACCGAGGATGGCCGACATTGCCTGCACCGTGGTGCGGACGACATTGTTCAGAGGTTGCTGGGCGGTGAGAGTCGAGCCCGCCGTTTGGGTGTGGAAACGCATGCGCTGGGAGGCCGTGTCGGCACCAAAGTCATCTCGCATGATTCGTGCCCACATGCGACGGGCAGCCCGGAATTTGGCAACCTCTTCGAAGAAGTTGTTGTGTCCGTTCCAAAAAAAGGAGAGGCGCGGTGCGAAGGAGTCGATGTTGAGGCCCGCTTCGAGGGCGGCATGAACGTAGGCAACGCCATTGGCGATGGTGAACGCCAGTTCCTGGGCAGCGGTCGAGCCCGCCTCACGGATGTGGTAGCCCGAGATCGAGATCGTGTTCCAGTTGGGGAGTTCCCTGGCGGCATAGGCGAACACGTCTGTGATGAGTCGCATCGACGGCCGAGGTGGGTAGATATAGGTACCGCGAGCCACGTACTCCTTGAGGATGTCGTTCTGGATCGTCCCCCTGATCTGTTCCGGCTCCACGTCTTGCTCCATGGCCACGAGGCGATAGAGGAGCAGGAGGATGGGGGCGGTGGCGTTGATCGTCATCGAGGTCGACACCTCGCCCAGTGGGATGCCGGCGAGCAGTCTCCTCATGTCATCGATGGTGTCGATGGCGACACCCACTTTGCCCACCTCACCCGATGCGAGGTCATGATCGGAATCAAGGCCCATCTGGGTGGGTAGGTCAAAGGCGACCGAAAGACCAGTCTGACCTGCCTGGAGGAGGGAATGGAATCGCTGATTTGTCTCCTCGGCGGTCCCGAATCCGGCGTACTGACGCATCGTCCACTGCTTGCCCCGATACATGGTCGGATACGGCCCACGAGTGAAGGGGTAGACGCCCGGCTCACCGATGAGATCGGTGTCGGGCGGTTCGTCGTACACCACCTCGATCTCTATCCCACTCGGGGTGTATATGCTTTCGGGGTCGTCGCCGGTATCCTTGTTCACGAGACACATCGTATCGGCATCTGCTCGGGGGTCCTTCTCAGACTTCTCGGCGAGAGAGTCTGACCTGAGCTCGCGTCTATGAGATCGAGGACACTCCATCCGAAATCTCGCGCAGATGCGGTGGGTAGATTTACCCTGTTTCCAAGAGCATCCCGAAT
>WHTL01000174.1 GCA_009377735.1 Acidimicrobiia bacterium | reverse complement strand
TTGGGTGATGACATTCATCTCCGCCACGGCGCGCTGCGTCTCACCGGTAAGGGCGCGACGTCGTCTCCCCACCCACCGGGTGGCGATGATGAAGAAGGGTACCGAGGCCAGAGATAGCAGCGTGAGTTGCCAGCTGAGTATGAACATCGCGACCAGGGCGGCGGCGACACTCACCAGGTTCGACAGGATGGATGACAGGGTGGTGGTCACCGCCGTCTGCACACCACCGACGTCGTTGGAGATACGCGATTGGAGTTCACCGGTCCGGGTCGCGGCGTAGAACGAGAGCGAGAGTGATTGGAGGTGGGAGTAGACACGGTCGCGCAGTTCGCGGAGCACACCCTGACCGAGATCGTTGGTCGCCTTGGTTTGGATTACCCCCAGACCGGCCGTCAACCCGGTAACGACAACCATGACGGTGGTGAGGATGACCAGAAGACGGATGTCCGGTCCTCCCTCAGGGAAGAGGGCGTCGTCGAACATCCGTTGGATCAGCAATGGGTTGACCACCCCCAGAATGGAGGTTGCAACCACCAGACCGAGCACGAGGAGCACGGTGCCCCGATGGGCCCCGAACAACTCCCAAACCCGTCCCCAGGAGAAGTGCTCGGTGTCGGGAGCGTCAACCGTCATGGTTCGATCCTCCCACATCTGGGCACCGTGCACATGTCCATTCGGGCCGGGTCAAGGGATGCAATCGACGGCGACAGCTAATGCCGAACAAACCTGGCGCATACGGTCGTCGCTGAGACGACCGAGACGTTCTATGAGAACGCCAAGCGAGACGCTCTCGATTGAATCAAGATTGACCGCTGAGCGGAGGGGCACTGGGTCATCGCCGGGTTCCAGCACTACCTCGCTCGAAAGTCCCCGTATGGTGGTCGTGCAAGGAGCTATCAAGACAGGGCGGATTCTCGGGATTGCAGTATCGCGGGAGAGAACGACCACTGGGCGTCGGGCGATCTCAGGTAGCTCACACCACCAGACCTCCCCCCTCATGGGGATATCCATCACGACGAAGCGGCAGCCTCGCGAAAGGAGGCCAGGTCACCCCACTCATCGGCTTCGTCTAGAGGGCGCTCGTCGTAGGCCCCGTATGTGGCGTCGATCTCACTCGACCGATGCCGAACGAGTAACGCGGCGAGCGCTTCGTCGAGAAGCGCCGCATCGTTCAAATTCGAACGAAGCCGTCTCGCATCGCCAAGCAGCCCTTCATCCACGGTTGTGCTCACTCTCACCCTTGCCATGCCACAATGATGCCACGGCAATGCTCCAACAGCAAGAAACCGGGGCCAGGGTCCGAAGCGAAGCGGATAACGTTCGAAATCATCGAGAGCCATCACCTGGTTCCTTGGTCGGGTCGGTGGTCACCGAGCGTAACCGACTCTCTTTCGCTGACGGTCTGTCTCATGCGTTGTCGAGCCACACCAGCACGGCGCGGACGCGGCGGTTGTCGTCCGGTGCTTGCGGCAGGTCGAGCTTGGTGAAGATGCTGCTGGTGTGCTTGCCGACGGCCTTTTCGCTCACGAAGAGCCGGGCGGCGATGGCGGCGTTGGAGCGTCCCTCCGCCATCAGCGCCAGCACCTCGCGCTCGCGCGCGGTGAGCCGGTCGGTCAGCGGCCCGTGTCCGGCTCGTCGGAGCATCGCGGCCACCACCTCGGGATCGAGCACAGTGCCGCCCTCGGCCACCTGATGCACGGCGGCAATGAAGCTGGGCAGGTCCATGACACGGTCCTTGAGCAGGTAACCCACCGAGCCCTCCCCGCTGGCCAGAAGTTCTCGGGCATACAGGGGCTCCACATGCTGGCTCAGCACGAGTATCGGGAACCCGGACCGGACCGTGCGAGCCTCGATGGCGGCGAGGAGGCCCTCGTTGGTGTGCGTCGGTGGCATACGCACGTCGACCACGGCCAGGTCGACTTCCGGATCGTCGAGAGCCCGGGCAAGTGAGGGCGCGTCATCGACCGCTGCGACGACCTCGATGCCGTCGTCGGTCAGGATCCGACTCAGTCCCTCGCGGAGGAGGGCATTGTCCTCGGCGATAACAGCACGCATGACACCTCCATGGTCACAGTGGTCGGCCCTCCGGTTGGGCTCTCGAGGACCATATTGCCATCGAAGGTGTCTAGTCGCTTGCGCACACCGGACAGCCCGGAGCCGGACGGGTCTGCACGGCCCTCTCCGTCATCGCCGACCACGGTGCGCAGCACGCCGTCGGCATGACTGAGGCTGATCCAGCCGCACCCGGCTGCGGCATGCTTGACGATATTGGCCAGGCACTCCGCCACAGCAAAGTAGACGGCTGTCTCGACTGGCGGCGGCGGGCGGCCGGTCAGCGTGTCAGTGAGCGTGACCGGGATATCGAGGACGAGTGTCAAGGCTTCGATGGCCCCGCTGAGACCGCGCTCGGCCAGCACCGGAGGATGAATGTCGCGGACAAGCGAGCGCAGCTCCTCGAGGGTGCCGGCGGTCGATTCCCGCGCCTCGCGCAGTAGCGCCTCGGCGGCAGCCGGATCCCGGGCGATGAGCTGCTCAGCGCGGCTGAGGTTGATGCCGAGAGACACGATGCGCGCCTGCGGCCCGTCGTGCAGGTCACGCTCGATCCGGCGGATCTCAGCCGCGGAGTGATCCACCGTCTCGGCGCGTAACGCCGTGATCTTCTCCACGCGGCGTTCGAGTTGTTGGGTCCGGGTGACGTCGAGGATACCCTGGTCGGCTCGGGCCCGAGCCTGCACCAGTGCGGGCGTGAGTAGCCACCACAGCACGAGCTGCGGACCCGACACGAGGGCCAATAGCCAGAACCAGGTCCAGCCGCCGTCGATGACCAGTCCCAGGAAGTACACCGCCGGGGAGACGAGGAACGCCGGAACGAGCAGAGACAGGGCAAACCCGCCGGTGGTCGAAAAGGCGCAGAAAGCGAAGTCGCGCCACCGGGCAGAATCGCGTAGCCAGACATATGCCCGGCCGAGTATGTTGCGCCCAGAGGTGTCGGCGTAGCCCTCGCGAATGTCAACACCTAACAACGCACCGCTGACCGAGCGGTGCACCCCCGTCAGGACGGCCATGGCGGGAGCTACCAGGCCGAGAAAGCCGATCCCCACGCCGATGGGCACCAGCGACAACCCGACGATGGTCAGGACCAGCAGCAAGAGGGCGGGAACGCCGAGAAGTGCGTTCCCGGCGGCGACCACCGTGAGCCGAAGCCGGTCCCGGATCCCCTCCCGATCCACCGACGTCGGACGGATGGACCGGATCTGGAGATCCTGAAACGGAACGCCGAAGCCCCTCATATCGACGCCGACGCCCGGGGTCCCGCCTCACGAACACGGTCGAGCGTGCGGTTCACGGCCACGACAGCACCCACCAGCGTGATGCCGACGGCGATAACGACGAGAAGCGGCGGCAACCAGAGCTGCCCATCCGGCACGATACCCTCGCCCCGAGCGACGCTGTAGGGGATCACCGTCGCCATGCTAGCGAGCAGCCCGAGCACCATGCCGGCGGCCGCCACGAGCCACGCCTCGGTGACCACAGAGTGGCGGATCTGCTCCCGGGTGGCGCCGACTAGTTGCAGTAGGCCGAACTCTGCACTCCGCTGGCCGATCACCGCCACGAGAGAGTTGACCATCATGATGGCGGCGAACAGGGCGATCATTCCAGTGACGACGTTGTTGAGCAACGTGATCGTCTGCGCCTCTTGCAGGTCGGGTGCGATTGCCTCGAGGGTGCGTCCGTCGATGCCGACCATCATCAGGACACCCACCGTCGTCGCCACGAACATCGTGACCGACCCGAGGATGCCGCCGAGCACGTTGGCCCGACGCGATGTGTTGAAGCCTGCCAGGTATCCCGAAGGGCCAGCCCGTCCAAGCGCCGGCCGCACCACCGCGGCGAACCACCGCAGCAGGATCGGCGCCAGGGCAGCCAGACCAGAGGCAACGACGATGCAGGCGCTACCGGCCGTCATCATCGGAGCGAAGGGATCACTAGAATCGGTCATGATCGTAACGGTGAGAACCGCCATCGAAACGCCGCTGCCGACCAGCACCGTGCCGAGCACGATCCGCCACCAGGGCATCCGTGCCGTTCCGGTCTGGCCGTCGGCGACGACGACATGAGCCGGCCCTCGTGTTGCTTTGCCTCCTGCCAGTGTGGCCGCCACTAGGGCGACCAGAACCAGAGCGACGGCGGTGGCGCCCAAGGACAGAAGTCCCGCCTGGTGTTTGATCGTGGAAGCCACGATGTCATTGGACCTGAGCAGGGCGAGCAGGGCGGCACCGCCCGCCCATGCCAGGACTGCTCCCAGCGCCGTGCCGGTGATGGCGACGACGAGCGTCTCCAGCCGGATCAAACGACGGGCCTGTCGAGGCGTGCTCCCGATGATACGCAAGAGCCCGATCTCGGTGTCTCGCTGGCGAACCGCTATGCCGATCGTCGACGTGAGCGAGAACAGCGCGATGATCGCTCCCCAGCTCCCGACCACGACACCCATGACCATGAGCATCTCGCTGTCGATCATCGATATGCTGTCTGCCTGTGCCGTTTCGATCAAGGTGGCGAACGATCCGATGAGGGCGGCGGCCAGCATGATCGAAACGAACGTTGCCAGGAAGGCGCTGCGTCGGCTGCGCAGCGAGTGCCATGCCAGGGAGGTCTGAACGATCACGTCGACACCTCGACGAGTTGGCCAGTGATCAACTCGTCGAGGTTGGCAATCTGCGCGGCGACGGCATCTGCCGTCGGTCCGTGCATCCGGCCGGCGACATGCCCATCGACGAGAAACACCGCACTGTCGGCATACGCCGCGGCGACAGGATCGTGGGTGACCATCAGGATCGTCTGCCCCAGAGTGTCGACCGTGTTGCGCAAGAGCCCGAGCACGCTCCGAGCGTTCGCCGAGTCAACGGCACCGGTCGGTTCATCGGCGAGCAAGACGGCCGGCGACGTCGCCATCGCCCGGGCGATCGCAACCCGCTGCTGCTGCCCGCCGGACAACTCCGACGGAAGGCGACCGCCGCGATCTAACAGGTCGACGGAGGCAAGGAGAGAGTGGATGTGATCTCGCTTCGGGCGACGTCCGGCGAGACGGATCGGCAACCCGATGTTCTGCTCGGCGGTGAGGTAGGGGATCAGGTGGAAGCCCTGAAAGACGAAGCCGAGACGTTGCCGACGCAGGACCGTGAGCTGGGACTCCGACCAGCCGCTGATGTCCTCACCGGCGATTGTGACGCTACCTGACGTCGGGTGTTCGAGACCGGAGATGCAGTTGAGCAAGGTCGACTTCCCGGACCCGGACGGGCCCATCACTACGGTGAAAGTGCCGGATGACAACGTGAGGTCGATGCCGCGCAACGCCGCCACGGTCTGGTCTCCCGAACCGTAGGTTCGGGTCAAGCCGCGGACCGCTAGTGCGACGCCGGGTGGACTGATTGAATGCATGGGAGCAAACCTTTCTTCAGGTGTCGATTACACAAGTAACGGTATGACACGGCTCTGCCGGCGTCGATGGGCTTGGCCCGCTTTCTGGGGTGGGCTTTCCCCTACTTATGAGCGGTGACCTGAACCTCCGGCCCGGGAGTCCGTCCCGGGGGACGGGCGACGATCTGAATCCCGTCGCGCAGGCCGAGTGTGGTGAGAATGCTCGATACGCGGGACTTCACCGTGGCACCGCATCTGGAGAGCTCCTCGGAGCTCTCCGCATTGGAGACTGATCGATCAGGAGTAGAGGCGAGAACGAGCGCGGCGCACATCTCAGACACGCCGGTAGCGAACGACCTCCCACCCGTTGCCGTTGTGTCTGGCGACTCAGCCTTCGCTCACTCAGCGATGGGTCGTAATCCGACTTCTATCTCGATCTCATTGGCTAGTGCAATGAGTCGCTCTCCCAGACCGCGAGCCTGCTGTGTCTCGAGGAAACGTCCAGTTCGTCGGCGCCGACCAACATGACCTGGTCGTCCAGCTGAAACACTCGAATCGGATTCCGATATCCATGCATCATGTCGTGGTCCAGGATTCCGTGCTTGCGGGCGCTCGCCACAATCACACGCTCCATCGTACCGTTACAGCTTCGGACACCGACCGCTTCTCCTGGGGACGCGTTTGGGATCTGTCACGACCCGGCGTTACGCCGGAGAGCACTAAGTCGACGGTCATGGTCCGATCCTCCCACAATTGGGGGGAATGCTCCGCGTCGGCGGTAGATAGATACGTCTTGACATATATATGTTGAGATGTATATGTTGGTCCTCATGTCAGGTTCACCACTCCAAACACGACTCTCCCTTGTGGCTGAGGGAACCCGGTTCCGCATCGTCGAGAGACTGCGGGAAGGGGAGTGCTCGGTTGGTGATCTGGTCGATCACTTGGACCTGGACCAACCCCAGGTATCCCGACACCTCAAGATTCTGCACGATGCAAACCTCGTTGCAGTCCGGCGTGAGGGGCAGAGACGGATCTACAGCCTCAAGCCGAATCCCTTCCGGGAGCTGAGCGAGTGGTTCGACACCTTTGGACGCGTGTGGGAAGAACGGATGGACGCGCTCGACGAGTACCTACAGGATACGAACGACGAGCAGGGAGGGGACAAATGAACCAGACCCGTGTCACAAAACGACCGGAAAGCCGCGAGCTGATCATCGAGCGGCTGGTCTCGGCGCCACGGGAGCGGGTCTGGGTGGCATGGACCGAGCCGGAGCACATCGCGCGGTGGTGGGGTCCCTTTGCCTGGACGACCACCGTGCACGAGATGGAGGTGCGGCCGGGTGGGCGCTGGCGCTACACCCTCGCTCCCGACGACGGCATGGGCGACACGGTACGGGGTCTGGCGGTCTACGACCAAGTCGACGCCCCCACACGTCTCACCTATGTCGATCACTTCGCCGACTCCGCCTGGGAGCCAGTGACCGGAAGTGCCGTGAACACCACGGTTGGACTCGATGGCAATAACGGAACCACCAAAGTCACCATCACCACGAGGTTTTCCCGACCGGAAGATTTGGCTCGCGCCGAGCAAATGGGGCTGGTCGAGGGTCTGGGTGAGGCCCTGGTGCGACTCGGCCGGTTCTGTGGCGAACGAGAAAGTACACAAGAAACGAAGGAGAAGTAACCATGAACACCGTTACATCGGCCGATGGGACCACCATCGCCTATACCAAGGAGGGGAGTGGGAGTGGGCCGGCCATGGTCGCCGTGAACACATCCCTTGAGGACCACAATGGGATGGCTGGAATTGCCTCCCTTCTGTCAGATGACTTCACCGTCTACCGATATGACCGCCGGGGGAGGGGAGAGAGTGGAAACACCGAGCCCTACTCGCCCCAACGTGAGATTGAGGATCTCGAGGCCGTGATTGCCGAGGCCGGTGGCGCAGCTGCCCTGATAAGTGGATCAGGTGGGTGCGTCCTCAGCCTGGATGCGGCCACTGCCCTGGGTGAGAAGGTGACCGGGCTCTATCTCTACGAGCCGCCCTTCATCATCGATGACAGCAGACCACCGGTTCCCAACGACCTTGTCGAGCGGGTGTCCAAACTGGTCGCTGGGGATCAACGGGACGAGGCCGTCGAGGCCTTCTTTGTCGAAGCTGTGGGCGTCCCCGCCGAATTCATCGATGGTATGAAGGCAGACCCGAGCTGGCAGGGGATGAAGGAGAACGCCCATACCCTGCCCTATGACGTCGAGATCTGCCAACCCACCCAGAGAGGACAGGAGCTTCCCGCCGACCGCTGGGATGTCTCGGTGCCTGCCACCGTGTCTGTCGGTGGCGATTCGGAGCCGTTCTTCCACTCGGGGGCGAAGGCATTGGCCGATCTGCTTCCCAAGGGCCGCTACAAATCACTCGAGGGGCTCGACCACGGTGCCTTCTGGATGGCACCCGACACGGTGGCAGAGGACGCCAGGAATGACCTAAACGGTTAGACCACAACTAACAGAGGGATTAGCGGATAGGGATAGCCGCCGACGCGAGTACCCCGTTAGCTTGCGTCGTCGTCCTCCTACTCGCTAGCCCCTAAGGTTGCGTTCGTAGACGACGGGGCCTACTTG